>JAGXLE010000024.1 GCA_018334855.1 Desulfobacterales bacterium
GGAAGAAAGGGGAGCTTATGCTCGACCCGGTTGTAAGCGTATGGGACTGCGCCCCGTTTCCCCCGATTCTGGCCGAGGCGGGCGGCTGGTTCGGCGACTGGTCGGGCAATCCAACCATTTACGCAAATGAAGCCGTATCAGTGAATTCCAATCTGTTGTCTGAGGTCCTTGCCCTGATCGGGAAATAGGAGAATCGCGCGTCCGGGGTTAAGATCAGCTTTTTTTACCGCTGCGGATCTATGTTTTCTGAATAAGAATGGGAGCCGGATTCGAAAGTGGCTGCTATTTTATCTGTAAGGCGAAGCGAGTGCTGCCTTATTTCTTCCGGAGTTCTGCCGGGATACCTGGCATAGCTTATCATGATGCCGTTTAGCGCTGAAAAAAGAGCATGGGCGGAGGCGCGAGTGTCTTTCTGAATGCCGGCCTTGCGCAATGCGGTTTCAATGCGGTCCATCAGAGAGCGCATGCTGTGATTTAGTTTATCAACTGCCTCTCCGTAAAGCCCGCCTTCCAGGATAAACAGGCTCATCATCTGGAAAAATGTCATATTATCGTTTAAATAATTTACATAGGCCCTGCAGAATCTCCTGAAGCTTTCCGGGCTTTCGTCTTCAATTGCCTTGTCCATCAGGCGGGTGATCTCCTGGGCGCTTTCAAGAAAAACATCCAGGAAAAGCTCGCCCAGGCCGGAATAGTGATTGTAGATTGTGCCTACGCTTACTCCTGCAGCCTTGGCAATTTCCCGGACAGTCACCTCCCGGAACTGCTTTTGAGAAAAAAGTTCGCGGGCGGTATCAGCGATTAATTTTCTCCTTGTTTCCCTTTCCTCGATTTTCAACTGTTCGAGAGTCCTCATGGCCACGGTGTGTTCTCCTTTAAAAGTTTGATTTTTCAGGCAATCTGAAACTTATTAAAAAACAGACTCTTCAGTCTATATTCTATTATTACATACACCGGGTGCCATTTTCCAGTATAAAATTTATTTTTCTTTGGGGTTCCGGAATACCTCCTCCATATCCTCGTCGGTATGGCATCGTTCTGTTTCATCCGGCATCATGGCGTCCTGTTCTATTTTCCTGCGGTCGTAACCAGGGTCGAGTACCTGGTTGTAGTATTCATGCTGTATCAAAAGGTTCATTATTTCGCTGGTACCGGTCCAGATCATGCCAAGGCGAATGTCTCGCAGGACCCGTTCTATTGGATATACTTCGGTATAGCCGATTCCGCCCATAACCTGCATCGCGTTATTGACAATTTCCCATGCTGATTCCGTGGCAAACCGCTTGGCTTCGCTGACCAGCCGGCGCACATTCGGGTAGTTTTCGTCTACCGCCCGGGCTGCCATGAAGGTAATTGAGCGAGCTGCATCGAGCTTGGTAATCGAGTCTGCCACGTTAAAGCTGACTGCCTGATATTTTCGGATCTCTTTGCCGAAGGCGCGCCTCCGGTTGGAATACCGGACCGCAAGATCAAGCGCCCCCCATACCCCCAGGCAGCCGGCCGCGGAAGTAAGCCGCTCTGGGATCATCATCTGGTGAAAGCACAGGGCACCGCCGTGCAGTTCGCCGACAAGATTTTCCTTCGGCACCTCTACATCGCGGAAAACCAGACGTCCCGTGCCTCCGCCGCGGCAGCCCATCAGGCCGTATAGGTATTCAGTTTCCACGCCCGGGCTGCGGTCCACGAGCAATAGGCTGATGCGTTGGTACTTGTGTGCGTTCGGGTCAAAGTTGGTACGACAGTAAACCAAAAAGAAATCCGCCCCCTCGGCGCCCACCACAAAACGTTTCATACCGTTTAGGACAAAGTAATCCCCTTTATCCTCGGCCCTGGTCATGGCGCCGAAAAAATCGGAGCCGCCCCTGGGTTCAGTAAGGGCTTCGGCTGCAACCAGTCTGCCTTCCAGGTAGGGTTTTAAGTATTTCTGTTTCTGTTCTTCGGTGCCGAACTGGTGAATTGCTTCCCCGACAATTGAGGGCATGACAAATGCGCATCCCAGAGCCATTCCCAGGCATCCGATTTCTTCTGTGGCTGCCGCCTCTGCCACCCAGCTCATATTCCGGCCGCCGTATTTTTCCGGAAATCTTATGCCATAAAGCCTTCGTTCCGCAAGTTTTTCAACGAACTCCCTTGGATAGGTGATTTCGTTTTTATCCATCTTGCGCAGAAAATCGCTTGAAATTTCATCGCGTACAAATTCCCTTACTTCTTTTTTGAGCTCCTGTTCCTGAGGGTTCAGCATAAAATCATACATTATCGTCCTCCATGTATCTATAAAGATGTAAAAGATATAGGTAAGCAGTTTGTTTTCACGTAAAAGTTGATCAATGATCATACTACTGAGCATAACTTTAAAAGTCAAGAAAGAAAGGAACTGCCACGGGGGTAAGCCGGGACCTGTCAGTTGCGGGTTTGACAAATTCTATAAATAAGGATATTTTCAAAAAATCAAGCGGCTGAAAAAAGGTGTAAGGAGTTTTGAAACCCCGAATATCCGGTTTTTTATATAAATCAGGTACACCGGCAAAAAGACAGGATCAGGACATGGAACCCCTTAGCGGGAAAAACATTATTCTCGGAGTCTCCGGCGGGATTGCCTGCTATAAGAGCGTGGAGATCATGAGGCTTTTGCAGCGTGCCGGCGCCGAAGTGCGTGTGGTGATGACCAGGAATGCCGCGGAGTTTGTCGCCCCCCTGACTTTTGAAGCAATATCGGGTCATCCTGTGTTTACAGACATGTTCCTCTCAGGTAGCGGGGATGCCATGCGCCATATCTCCTGGGCGGAAAACGCGGATGCTGCGGTTATTGCCCCTGCCACCGGTAATATCATCGGCAAACTGGCAAACGGGATAGCTGATGATGCGCTGACCACCCTTATGCTGGCGGTAACCGCCCCCAAATTGATCTGCCCTGCCATGAATACCCATATGTATGAAAACAGGGCGGTGCAGAGAAACATAGACGGTCTTGAAAAAGACGGCTACATCATCGTGGAGCCCGGCGAGGGAGAGCTTGCCTGCAAGGCGGTTGGCCCTGGCAGGCTTGCAGATCCGGAGCGGATTTTTAACTTCATCATTGATGTCTTTCTGCCCAAGGATTATTTCGGAAAGCATGTTGTGGTTACAGCCGGGCCTACCCGCGAGCCGATGGATCCGGTCAGGTTTATAAGCAATCCCTCATCCGGAAAAATGGGTTACGCCGTAGCCCGGGCTGCAGCGGGAAGAGGGGCGCACGTGATCCTTGTATCAGGGCCGGTCTCGCTTGATCCCCCGGCAGGAGTGCACAAGGTGCAGGTTTCAACCACGCAGGAAATGGCCGAAGCAGTTTTTGCAGAAGCCGAAAATGCTGATGTTATTATAAAGGTCGCTGCCGTATCAGATTACCGGCCGACCGAAGCCGCCCCTCACAAGGTGAAAAAGGACAGCGAAACTCTGTCGCTTAAATTCGAGAAAACTACCGATATCCTGGCTGAACTTGCAGGCCGTAAAAAGACCGGTCAGATCCTGGTGGGCTTTGCCGCTGAAACCAGGGACCTGGAACAAAACGCCGCCAAGAAGCTGGCTGCCAAGAAGCTGGATTTGATTGCTGCCAATCTCGTAGGCGGAGATGATTCCGGGTTCGAGACAGATACCAACCGGCTCAGACTGTTTTACAAAAACGGCACCTCCGAGGAGCTGCCTTTGATGGACAAGGAGGAAGCGGCCCACCTGCTCCTCGACCGGATTGTCGCGCTGGGCGGGCAGGCCTGACCTGTTATAATAAAGGCAGACGGTATTTGCACATGCGTGAATTTGACCGCGTAAAAGATGATTCCGACAAAAAGGGTATACCCGCTTCTTTGGCGGCCCCGGTTTTGGAAGATGTAAAACATTATCTCAGGTTCCTGGAGGCCATCGGGTGCACGGGAATCGGCGCTGGTGAAAAGGGCAGAGAAATTGCTGGTAAATGGGGGCCCGGCGAAAAAACGGGCGGAGAAGATCTTGCCGCGCTTAAGAAAAACATCGGAAACTGTCGCCGCTGCAGACTGGCCGATCAGAGGAAGGCCGTTGTTTTCGGAAGCGGCAATCCCCGGGCAAGGCTGATGTTTATAGGGGCTTTTCCTGAGGCCGAAGACGAGAATACCGGTATTGCCTACAGCGGAAATGCGGGAGCGCTTCTAACCCGTATCATAGAAGCCATAGGCGAGACCCGCGAGTCGGTATACATATGCCACGCAGTCAAGTGCCGGCCGGCGTCGGACCGGCTTCCGGACCGCTTTGAGGCACGGGCCTGCCGGAGTTGTCTGGAGCGCCAGATTGAGTCGGTTTCCCCTGAGATGATATGTGTTCTCGGAGGTTTTGCAGCACAGAGTCTTTTAAAGACCGATGAGCCGATATCGCGTATCAGGGGCCGTTTTCACGAGTATGCGGGGATACCCGTGATGCCCACCCACGAGCCGGCCTACCTGCTGGTGCATCCTGCCGCAAAAAGGGCGGTATGGGAGGATATGAAAAAAGTGATGGCACGCATAAGTCATTAAATATCCATTGACATCACGAAAAAACATGTTTTAAATAGATAGATTCATTTTATAAGAGTGCGGGGGCTTTAGACCTCCGCTTTGTATTTTCTGGCAATCCTCTTAAAATCAAATGGAGATGAGAGCAGACAATGGGTAAAAAGGAAAAACAGGTAAAGGAAAAACCGCTTGAGAAAATGACGGCAACCGAGCTGCGGGACATGGCCATAAACCTGCCGGAAATTACCGGGGCTTCAGGTATGAACAAGACCGAGCTGATCAAGGCTATCAAGAAGGTAAAAGGGATTGAAGACACCGGCCGGAAAAAGCAGGCAGATGTTTCCGTGCGCCAGATCAAGGAAAAGATCCGGGAGCTAAAAAAGCAGCGGCAGGCATTTCTTGAACAGGATGACAAGAAAATGGCCGACATTTACCGGAAACGTATCAGCAGGCTGAAGAAAAAAACCCGGCGGGTTGCATAACGGTGACTGGCGGCATGAAAATCGATCCTGTACATCTGGCCTTTGACATCGACGGGGTTGTGGCAGACACCATGTCTTTGTTTCTTAAGATCGCAGAGGCGGATTTCGGCATCAGCCATATCCGTTACGAGGATATTACCGACTATGATTTAACTGATTCTGCAGGTATTGATGAAGTGGTGATGTGGGATATTATCCTGCGGATACTAGACGGCAAATACGCTCTGCCGCTTAACCCGATCACGGATGCGCCCGAAGTGCTCCGGCGGATAAACAGCATATGTAAGCCGACTCTTTTTGTCACCGCCAGGCCGGATGAGGCGCACATTAAAGACTGGATCTGCGAAGTATTGGGGGTGGGCCAGGATGCCGTGGAAGTTGTTGCAACCGGTTCCTTTGAAGATAAAAAAGAAGTGCTTGCCGACAGGAATGTGGCCCACTTTGTTGAGGACCGGCTGGAAACATGTTATATGCTTTCCCAGGGCGGCATTCGGCCGATCGTTTTTAAACAGCCCTGGAACAGAAAAAAACACCCCTTTCCCGAGGTCGGGAACTGGCAGGAACTTGCAGCCATGATCGCGCTGGAATGAGTACAAATGCATTAACATCGCTGATCGATTCATTTGTTGATTACCTGGCGGCTGAAAAAGGGTATTCAGATCATACCTGCAGGGCTTATGCCAGGGATTTGAAAGATTTTCTGGCATATTTTACTGCCAACAGTGCTGACCCGCAAATTGAAGGAGACAACAGGGAAGCTGAAACAGAAACCGGGGATTTTTGCATCGAACATGTCAGCGCGCTGATGATCCGCAGCTACCTGGGGTTGCTTTACAGACAGAAAATAAAGAAAACTTCGGTTGCCCGGAAACTTTCCGCAATCCGGTCTTTTTTCAGTTATCTGGAAAAGCACCGGGTTATCTCTGAAAACCCTGCTTCCATGGTGCTCACGCCCAAACAGGACAAGCCGGTCCCTAACTACCTGACAGTAGATGACATGTTCCGACTGATAGAATCGGTTAAAGACGACACCCTGTCGGGCAAGCGCAACCGGGCGATTCTGGAAATACTTTATTCCACAGGAATCCGGGTCTCCGAGCTGGTGGGACTCGATGTGGAGGATATAGATTTTGAAGCCAGGGTGGTGCGCGTACTGGGCAAAGGATCAATAGAGCGGATCGTGCCTATAGGCCGAAAAGCCGTCAAAGCCGTCCGGTTATACCGGGAGGCTTTATACGGTAACAGCGCCAGCACGCCGGATATATGGAAGGGCCCGCTGTTTTTAAATAAAAACGGAGGCCGTTTAACGGAACGTTCAGTCGCGCGCATGCTGGAGCAGACAGCCAGGGCCGCGGGTTTGACCGTGCCGGTATCACCCCATGATCTGCGTCACACGTTTGCAACGCATCTTCTGGATGCCGGGCTCGATTTGAGAATGGTCCAGGAGCTTCTGGGTCACAAAAAGCTTTCAACCACCCAGAAATATACCCATGTGAGCATTGACCGGCTTATGGCAGCCTATGACGGTGCACATCCCAGGAAATAAAGAAAGGCTCGTGAGCTTATGACGGATTTTCACGGAACAACCATTCTGGCGGTCCGATATAACGGCAAGGTTGCCGTGGCCGGAGACGGACAGGTAACTTTAAATGATGCGGTCATAAAGCATCAGGCCAAAAAGGTGCGCAGGATATATAATGACCGTATAGCGGTGGGGTTTGCAGGCGCCACGGCAGACGCCTTAAATCTTTCAGAGCGGCTTGAAGGAAAGCTTGAGCGCTACAACGGCAACCTGATCAGGGCTGCGGTCGAACTGGCACGCGACTGGCGCACAGACAAGTATCTGCGACGTCTTGAAGCCATGATGATTGCCGTGGATGCCACCCAGATGCTTCTGATCTCCGGAAACGGCGATGTTATTGAACCCGATGAAGGCGTTATCGGGATAGGTTCCGGCGGGGTGGCGGCACATGCAGCGGCAACAGCCCTGCTAAAGTATGCCGAGAGCCTGGAGCTTGATGCTGCAGGTATCGTAAGGCAGTCCATGGAAATCGTGGCCGGCCTGTGCGTATACACAAACAACGTTTTTGTGATTGAAGAAATATAAGGTATTTGTAAATTTATGAGCGAACTAAAACCTGCAGAAATCGTAGAAGAACTCGACAAATACATAATCGGCCAGCATAATGCCAAGCGTTCGGTGGCAATTGCGCTTCGCAACCGGTGGCGGCGGCGTCAGGTCGATCCGGAGCTGCGCGATGAGATTGCGCCCAAAAATATTATCCTGATCGGGCCCACCGGTGTGGGAAAGACAGAGATCGCCCGCCGGCTGGCCAGGCTTACCGATTCGCCCTTCTACAAGGTCGAGGCTTCCAAGTTTACCGAAGTCGGATACGTGGGGCGTGACGTGGAATCCATGGTCCGGGACCTGCTTGAGCTGACCATAAACATGTTAAAGGTCCGCGAGCAGGAGGCGGTGCAGGGAAAGGCCAGGGAGATGGCCGAAGAAAGGGTGCTTGACCTGCTTCTGCCGGAATCAGGTACCCGCCATCCCCCCGGAAGCGATCTCCAGGCTCAGGAGCAGGATTTAAATACCCCGGAGATCTATGAGTCTGAAAAACCGGCGGTCTCGTCTGAAACCCGGGAAAAGCTCCGGCGCATGCTCCGGGACGGAAAACTTGATCACCGGCAGGTTGAAATCGACGTGCAGGACAAGTCTTCTCCCATGGTGGAGGTGTTTTCCAATACAGGCATGGAGGAGATGGGAATCAATTTCAAGGATATGCTCGGAAGCCTGATGCCAAGGGGTTCATCGAGAAGGCGCCGGGTGACTGTTGCCGAGGCCATGGAGATCCTGACCCAGGAAGAAGCCCAGGGTCTTGTCGACATGGACAAGGTGGTACAGGACGCCATTGAAAAGGTGGAGCAGTCCGGAATTATTTTTCTCGACGAGCTCGACAAGATCACCGGCAAGGAGGGCGGACAGGGCCCGGACGTGTCCAGGGAAGGCGTGCAGCGCGACATGCTGCCCATAGTGGAGGGCAGCACCGTGACCACCAAGCACGGGCCTGTAAATACGGATCACATTTTGTTTATCGCCTCGGGCGCCTTTCATACAAGCAAGCCCTCTGACCTGATTCCCGAGCTCCAGGGGCGTTTCCCGATTCGCGTGGAGCTTGATTCACTGGGCAAACAAGATTTTGTGCGAATTTTAACAGAGCCGAAAAACGCTCTGCTGCTCCAGTATATCGCGCTTCTACGTACAGAAGGCCTGGATGTCTCATTTGCCGATGAGGCGATCGAAGAAATCTCCAGGTTTGCCGAGACTGTCAACAACCAGACAGAAAACATCGGTGCCAGAAGGCTTCATACCCTGCTGGAGCACTTGCTCGAAGATATCCTGTTTGACGCCCCGGACATGGATGAAAAGAAAATTGTAATAGATCAGGACTTTGTGGATGAAAAACTGCGGGACGTAAAAGAAGACGAGGATCTTAGCCGCTATATTCTATAAACTTTTTGCAGAAAACCGACAAAAAAACTATGACCCCCAATGTTGCCGACATACTCATAGAGGCCCTGCCATATATCCGGTTTTTTTCCGGCATGACCCTGGTTGTCAAGTACGGCGGACATGCCATGGTTGATGAGCAGCTAAAGGAGGACTTTGCAAGAGACATCACCCTGATGAAGTTTATCGGCCTGCATCCGGTTGTGGTCCACGGCGGCGGTCCCCAGATCAACAAAGTGCTGGAGCGCATGGGAATCAGCCCCAGGTTTGTACGCGGCATGCGCTTTACAGATCAGGAGACTATGGACGTGGTTGAAATGGTGCTCGGCGGAAATGTCAACAAGTCGATCGTGGCCCAGATCAGCCGGCAGGGGGGCAAATCCGTTGGGCTGACCGGCAAGGACGGCGGCCTGATAATGGCGGAAAAGCTCCAGATCCTGCACCAGCCCGATGAGAACAAGGCCCCGGAGATCATTGATCCCGGGCTGGTGGGCAAAGTGACCAGTGTTAACACCGAACTTATAAGGACGCTTTCAGGCCAGGGATTTATCCCGATAATCGCGCCTGTGGGGGTAGGAGCCGAAGGCGAGACATTTAATATCAATGCCGACCTGGTGGCCGCCAGGGTGGCAGGGGAACTTGCCTCAGGCAGGCTGATTTATCTGACAGATGTGGACGGCCTGCTCGATGCGCAAGGCGGTCTGATATCCTCGGTGGACGCGGAAACCGTAAAGGAGATGATCCAGGCCGGCACCATATCAGGCGGCATGATTCCCAAGGTGGAATACGCCCTTAACGCCCTGGAAAGCGGGGTCGAAAAAGTCCAGATCATAAACGGCACGCGTCGGCATGCCCTGCTCCTGGAGCTTTTTACAGACCAGGGCATAGGCACACAGGTAACTGCAAAGGCGGAAGAAAAATGAGCACAAAATACATCGAAAGAGCAAACCAGGTGATTGCAAATACCTACAAGCGATTTCCCCTTGTATTTAAGCGGGGCCGCGGATGCACCCTGTGGGATTCCGAAGAACGGGAATATACCGACTTTGTGGCCGGAATTGCGGTCTGCAATTTGGGCCATTCCAGTCCTGAAATATCGCGTGCACTGGCCCGGCAGGCAGACAAGCTGTTTCACGTTTCAAATTTGTATTATTCGGTTCCCCAGATAGATCTGGCCGAGAGGCTGGTTTCCAGAAGCTTTGCAGACCGGGTGTTTTTCTGCAACAGCGGGGCCGAGGCAAACGAGGCGGCCATTAAACTTGCACGAAAGAATTTTTTTGACAAGGGCGACTATGATCGCTGGCGCATTGTCGCCATGGACCAGTCGTTTCACGGCCGTACCTTTGCTACCCTATCGGCGACCGGACAGCAGAAGGTGCGCGAAGGATTCGAGCCCATACTGGAAGGGTTTGATTTCGTGCCGTTCAATGATTTTGAAAAGCTGGAAGAAGCCGTCAATGACAAAACCTGTGCCGTGTTAATAGAACCCGTTCAGGGCGAGGGCGGAGTCCGGTGCGCCAGTCCCGAATACCTGGAAGCTGTGAGAAAGCTTTGCAGCGAAAAAGGCATTATCCTGATATTTGACGAAATCCAGACAGGCATCGGCAGAACCGGCAAATTGTTCGCCTATGAGCATTTTGATATCACCCCTGATATCATGACACTTGCCAAGGCCCTGGGTAACGGCCTGCCAATAGGTGCAATGCTGGCAACAGAAGAGGTGGCGGGGGCCTTTACCCCCGGCTCGCATGCCTCGACTTTCGGGGGCACGCCCGTGATCACGGCAGCAGCCCTCTT
>JAGXLE010000257.1 GCA_018334855.1 Desulfobacterales bacterium
CAGCATCGTCAACACTGAGTTTGTCAATGTGGAGCACCATGTCATAAAGAGACGGATCAGAAGTATCAATACCGTAAAGATGCAGGGCCCATTTTCGTCTTTCCTGATCATCCTTGACAAGAATCTGTCTGGCCTTGTCGTAGGAAATGTTTTCCCGGCTCATTTCTTCTTTGATCCGGTCTTCCAGGTTGGCGATAATGCGTGACATAAAGACGTGGGGAATCCCCTGTAAAAAGAAATGCCCGGCCAGCCCGTGGTAGACCACGTTGTCCTTTTGGACGCTTTCCAGCAGTAAGCGTCTTATAAAGGTTATGTAGCGTTCCTTTCCGTAGGTAAAACGTTCGAGTACAGAGGGAGCGTTATGAAGTGCGCGGGTCAGTCTGACTTCTGGAATATCGAATTCCTGGGAAGCCTCGATCAGTACTCTTCGCCCGATGCATTCATACCCGAGTTTTTCTGCCAGTTTTTCCGCGGTTTCTCTGCCTTTGCTGTAGGAACCCCTTGAAATAGTAATTATCGCCATGGCGCGCCTCCTTATATTAGAGGGGTTATTAAAAGGATTTTCGGGTCAGCAATCTCGATATTGAAACCTGGTCCGATACCGGATTTTAATGCAATATTAACATGGTGGATGTATTTTCAACCTGATATTGGTAATTTATATCAAAGTTCCGGTTGATTGTAAAGGCTGTTGCCGGGATCGCTTTGAAAACAGGTTTATAGAATTTGCCGGGAATGCCCCGGGCTTGTCGGCAAAGCCTGTGATTTCAAAAATTATGAGTTTCTGCCAAAAATCCTTGACATGGCTAAGAAAGGTTGCCTATTTTGAGCGTAAACTTACTTCAAATCAAGGAGGCTTTGGCGATATGACAGACAAACCCATCAAGCTTGGCGGCGCCAGGAAAAGCATATTCATGGACAAGGTAAAACAGATACTTCCTGAGGAAGGCAATCTGGATTTGTGCCTGACATGCGGTGCATGCGCTTCCGGCTGCCCTGCGACCGGACTGGAAGGCATGGATCCCCGCAAATTTCTCCGTATGGCCGCGCTGGGAATGGACGAAGAAATTACGAGCACTCCCTGGGTGTGGATGTGCACCATGTGCCAGCGTTGCATTTACGTATGCCCTATGAAAATCAATATTCCCCAACTGGTATTCTATGCCAGGGCTTCCTGGACGAGGGAAGAGCGGCCCAAGGGCATCCTGGGCTCCTGCGACATGGCATTGAAGACCGATACCTGCAGCGCCATGGGCGCCACGGAGGAGGATTTCGAGTTCGTGGTCGAAGACGTGCTCGAGGAATACCGCGAAGCCCAGCCGGAGTTTAAAGACATGGAAGCGCCGATTGACAAGCAGGGTGCGGAGTTTTTCCTGAACCAGAATTCGCGCGAGCCCGTAACCGAGCCGGATGAAATGGTCCCCCTGTGGAAAATCCTGCATCTGGCAGGTGTAAGCTGGACCTATGGATCCAAGGGCTGGGGCGGTGAGAACTACTGCATGTTTCTGGCCGATGATGACGCCTGGAAGCACATCGTGCAGACCGCCACGGATAAAGCGCACGAACTGGGGTGCAAGACGTTTCTCAATACCGAATGAGGGCACGTCACTTTCGCAGTCCGGGCCGGACTGCAAAAATACGGAATTGAACATAATTTTGAAGTCAAAAACATTTATGAATATTACGCCAAGTGGATCCGGGAGGGCCGGCTGAAGGTCAGCCCGGACTGGAACAAGGATCTGGGCGTCAAGTTCACCGCACAGGATCCCTGTCAGATAGTCCGTAAAAGCTACGGCGACTCCATTGCCGAAGACCTGCGCTATGTGATCAAAGCCTGCGTCGGTGAAGAGAACTTTATCGAAATGACACCCAACCATTCCAACAACTTCTGTTGCGGCGGAGGCGGCGGATTTCTCCAGTCCGGCTACAAGGACGCCCGTCTGGAATTTGGACGCATTAAAGACGAACAGATCCAGGCCACCGGCGCCACTTACTGCGTTGCCGGCTGTCATAACTGCCATGCGCAGATTCATGAGCTAAGCGAGCACTACGGGGCGCATTACAACGTCGTGCATCTCTGGACCATTATCTGCCTGGCCATGGGTGTGCTCGGTCCCAACGAACGGACCTATCTCGGCGAGGATCTCAAGCATGTCAACGTGTTTCACCCGGAATCAGAGATGTAGTGACAGCGTAAGGATTCCGGAAGGGGGGCTGCTATGAATGACGAAATGCCGCCCACCATGGAAGATCTGAAAAAGCGGCGGCAACAGTCGCTGGAAAATGCGAGCCGGGCAATTGCCGCCCGTCCGGATGAATACCGGGAGGTCAAGCAGATGATAGACCGTGTGCTCTGCCGGCCGGTGGATATCTCGGAGTATAACCGGATCGCCCGGCAGATGGTCCGCCTGCTTGAGTCGCTAAATGCCTCTTCTCCGGGGTCGGTGTTTAGCTATTACTATAACCACATTCATCCGGACAAAAAAGGAGATACCAGATATTTTAAGGTGCTGTGCGCGGATTTAAAAGAACAGATCAGATCCGTGGACCGGTACCGCAGGCAGAGGCACAACCTTCGTATCATTCGATAGTTTACGGTAAAAAACAGCACCCGGGTATAGGGCTTGAAAAGCCCGCCCGGGTGTTTTATACCTAAATTGAGCGTTTCAGATTTTTAAAAACATGATTTTGCAAAGGATTATAACCATTTATATTTAAAAATCTGAAACCCTCCGGGATTTCCAATTCTGCCGCATCTACTGCGTCAGATGCAGCCTCGCATAGTCCACTATAGCTCGTCTGCATCTTCCTTGTATCTGCGGCAAACTTGA
>JAGXLE010000025.1 GCA_018334855.1 Desulfobacterales bacterium
ACCTGGCCGGCCTGGTCCCGGGGTTTTTCTCGCCCACGGCGAACCTTAACACCACCCTGTCATGTGCCATTCCGGTATTTTTCTTTACCCATTATGTCGGCATAAAAATGCACGGGGTCCATTACATCAAACACTTTATGGGTCCGGTCTGGTGGCTGATTCCCATCATGGTGCCCATTGAAATTATCGGCCATCTGGCCCGGGTGCTGTCGCTTTCCTTCCGGCTTTTCGGCAATATCATGGGAAAGGAACTCGTCCTGGGCATTTTGTTCATGCTGGCGGGCGCATTTCTGGCGCCGCTGCCGATCATGGCCCTGGGCATATTCGTTGCGTTTGTCCAGGCCTTTATCTTCTACCTGCTCTCGGTGATGTACTTTACCCTGGCAATGGAAGAAGCCCATTAAAAATTAAATGCGGATAATACCACATGGTGTTATATACACGGTTTTTGGAAGAAGCCGGTAACGTAAACTCATTATTCAAGGGAGGTTTTTAAATGGAAGCTCAAGCACTACAATTCTTTATCGCCTGCGTGACAGCAGCCGGTTTCGGCATCGCGATTGCGGCCTTCGGCTGCGGCATAGCCCAGGGAATCGGTCTGAGATCTGCGGTGGAAGGGATCGCACGCAATCCCGAATCCTCCGGCAAAGTCACAGTGACCCTTTTGATCGGCCTGGCGCTTATCGAGTCGCTGTGTATTTATGCACTGGTTGTATCGCTGATTCTTATCTATGCGACACCCATGGCAGGCACGGTCACCAAGCTGCTCGGTGTATAATCCTCGCTTAAACGAAGACCGCAGCGACTTTAAAAAAACAAAAAGCCTTCTGTCCGGCGTTTCCGGACAGAAGGCTTTTTCATTTCCGGGGCTCCATTTTATCGTTTTTATCGTTAACCCGGTTTGGTCATTTGCCGCCCCGCAGCCGGATCAATCGCGAGCACATCGCGCAAAAACCCTCCGGTATACGAGTCGGGACTTGCAGCCACCTCCTCCGGACTGCCCGTGGCAACCACCTGCCCGCCCTCATCACCGCCTTCGGGCCCCAGGTCGATCACGTGATCGGCATACCTGATAACATCCAGGTTGTGCTCGATCACAACCACGGTATTTCCCGCTTCCACAAGCCGGTTTAATACTGAGAGAAGCTGCTTGATGTCCTCCATGTGAAGGCCGGTAGTAGGTTCATCCAGGATATAGAGAGTGCGCCCGGTATCGCGCTTTGCCAGTTCGCGCGAGAGTTTGACCCGCTGGGCCTCTCCGCCGGAAAGCGTGGTTGCCGGCTGGCCCAGACGGATATAGCCCAGGCCGACATCTGCCAGTGTCTGTAATTTTGCCCGGATGCTGCCGATGTTGCGGAAAAACCGCATCGCCTGGTTTACCGTCATATCGAGCACTTCGGAGATATTCTTTCCCTTGTACTTGACTTCAAGGGTTTCGCGGTTGTAGCGTTTGCCGTTGCATACGTCGCAGGTCACGAAAATATCGGGCAGAAAGTGCATTTCAATCTTGATAATCCCGTCGCCGCTGCAGGCCTCGCACCTGCCGCCCCGGATGTTAAAGGAAAAGCGCCCTGCCTTATACCCCCGCATCCTGGCTTCGGGCGTTTTGGCAAACAGCTCCCTGATAAAGGAAAACACGCCGGTGTATGTGCCGGGATTTGACCGTGGAGTGCGCCCGATGGGCGACTGATTAATATTTATTACCTTGTCGACATACCCGTAGCCTTCCACGGCCGCGTGCTTCCCCGGGGGTATGCCGGAACGGTAAAGTCTGCGGGCAAGCACCCGGTAGAGGGTCTCGATCACCAGGGTGGATTTGCCCGAACCAGATACCCCGGTTACACAAATAAACGAGCCGAGCGGAAAGGAAACGTCAATGTTTTTCAGGTTATTTTCGCAGGCCCCGCGGATAACAAAATTCTCCTCCCCTGCCGGACGACGATTCTTCGGGGTTTCAATTCTTTTTTTGCCTGAAAGGTACCGGCCGGTAAGCGAGTCTTCAGATTGTTCCAATTGTTCAGGGGTGCCGGAAAATACCAGGTAGCCGCCCTTGACCCCGGCTTCCGGCCCCATGTCCACCACGTGGTCGGCCGAGCGGATGGTGTTTTCATCATGTTCTACCACCAGGACGGTATTGCCCAGATCCCGCATCTGAAAAAGCGTTTCCAGCAGCCGACGGTTATCGCGCTGATGAAGGCCTATGCTGGGTTCATCAAGCACGTAGAGAACGCCGGTGAGCTTGGAGCCGATCTGTGTGGCAAGTCGAATGCGCTGGCTTTCTCCGCCTGAAAGGGTGTCAGCAGGGCGGTCCAGGGTCAGGTAGGAGAGGCCGACATTTTTCAAAAAACCGAGCCGTTCCGTTATTTCCCTGACAATCCTGTCGGCGACCACCCCTTTTGTGCCTTCCAGGCAGAGCAAGCTGAAAAAGTCAAATGCATCTTTTACGGAAAAGGCGACAATTTCAGGAAGAGACATTTGATTGACGCGCACGGTCCTGCTCACTGAATTTAACCGGGAGCCTTTGCATTCGGGACACGGAGCAAAATTCATGTACTGCTTGATGTCTTCACGTGCGGCAGTGGAATCGGTTTCCATGTAACGGCGCTGCAGATTGGGAATTACGCCTTCAAAGGGCCGGGTAAAATCAACCCTTCGGTTTCCCCGTGTCATGTAAAACGGGATTTCCTCGTCGCCTGAACCGTAGAGCAGCACCTGTCTGAATTTTTCCGGCAGATCCTTGTATGGAGTATAAATGTCAACCCCGTAATGGTTTGTCAATGCATCAAGAAATTCGGCAAAATGCACGGAATTTCTATTCGCCCACGGGCGCACGGCTCCTTCGCGCAGCGATAAATCAGGGTCAGCAATGATAAGATCCGGGTCAAATTCCATTGTGGTACCCAGACCGTCGCATTTCGGACATGCACCCTGCGGGGAGTTAAATGAAAAGCTTGCAGGGGTCAGTTCCGGATAACTGATGCCGCAATGCATGCAGGCCGCTTTTTCGGAAAACAAAAGCGGCTCCCCTTCACTGTCGTCTGCCGGTTGCACCACCGCAAACCCCTCGGAATGAGACAGGGCCAGTTCCAGGGAATCGGCCAGCCGGTTGCGCATTTTCTGCTTGACCACCAGGCGGTCGACCACCACCTCTATGGTATGTTTTTTGGTTTTTGCAAGCTTTCCCACGCTGTCAAGCTCCCGGATCCCGCCGTCTATCCTGACCCGGGCAAAGCCCTCCTTTCTCAGCCAGGAAAGCAGCTGCTCATGGGTTCCTTTCTGCCCGCTGACCAAGGGAGCAAGGATTATGATCCGTTTGCCTTCCGGCATGGACATAACCCGGTCCACGATCTGGTCGATGGTCTGGGAGGTAATCGGCCTTCCGCACCTGTGGCAATGCGGGGTGCCCACCCGGGCAAAAAGCAGCCTGAGATAATCGTAAACTTCCGTGACCGTGCCCACGGTGGAACGCGGATTGTGTCCGCCGCTGTTTTGTTCAATGGCAATTGCCGGCGACAGTCCCAGGATCTGATCCACGTCCGGTTTTTCCATTCGTTCGAGAAACTGGCGGGCGTATGTGGACAAAGATTCCACGTACCTGCGCTGGCCTTCGGCATAAAGGGTGTCAAAAGCCAAAGTGGACTTGCCGGATCCTGAAAGCCCTGTGATAACAACCATCCGGTTGCGCGGCAACTCAACATCAATGTTTTTCAGGTTGTGCTGCCTGGCACCGCGGATGATGATTTTATCGGTTTTTTTGCTCATCTCGGAATAATTAAGCGATTTCAGACTATAGTCCGGCCCGGCCTGCGTGCTCGGCGGCCATTTCAACGGCGGCGATCAGGCTTTGCGGGTCTGCCGACCCTTTGCCGGCAATATCGTAGGCGGTGCCGTGATCAACTGAAGTCCGGATAATGGGCAGTCCAAGGGTGGTATTTACTCCGTCTCTGAAATGGATCATTTTAAAAGGAATCAGTCCCTGATCGTGATACATGCAGACCACAGCGTCATATTTGCCGGCTGCGGCATGATAGAATACAGTATCCGGCGGATGAGGCCCGGAGGCACTGATTCCTTCGGATAGCGCCCGATCAATTGCAGGTCGGATCAGACGGGTTTCCTCATCGCCAAACATCTCCTCTTCTCCGGCATGAGGATTTAACCCGGCAACTGCAATTTCCGGCGCGCCGATGCCGAAACGGGCCTTTAAAGCCCGGTCTGTCAACCGGATCATTTCCGTAATCCGGCCGGGATCGATGGCATCGGCGACAGTCCGAAGGGCCACGTGGATCGTGACCAGCACGACCCTGAGGCGTTTTCCTGCCATCATCATGGCATAGGTCGTAGCGCCGGTGCGCCGGGCCAGAAGTTCAGTATGTCCGGAATACTCACCGCCGGCCATTTTCATGGCCGCCTTGTTTATGGGGCATGTGGTCAGCGCTGAAATCTCTCCGCTCATTGCCATATCAATGGCCCGCTCAATATAGGACATCATGGCCCGTCCGGTTTCGCTGCCTGGCCGGCCCCAGTTGTGAACCTTTACGTCCAGGGAGGAAAGATTTATCACCGGGATTGTCGCCGGATCAAATTCTCCGGGATCGGCCCGCTCAACTGCCGCCCATTTCAGATTAGCGCCAGTGACTGCCGCAGCCTTTTCCAGCACGCCTGTATCGCCGATGACTAAGGGCTTGGCAGATTCGAAAACCTCTGCACGCGAAAGAGCCATGCAGATAATCTCCGGGCCCACACCTGCGGGATCGCCCATTGTTATGCCGATTATCGGCCGTCTTCCGCTCAAATAAATACCTTTTTCATGTTGACCTGAATTTAATCAAATCTACGAAAGTGATCTCTCCTCACCCTCCGGGAAAAACAAGATAAAATATATTTATAACAAAATTATCCGCCTGTAACAACTCCTCAATCGGATATAATTGATGGATTCGTAAAAAGCTGTTTATCCCGCCAGGGCGGTATTTTTGAAGAAAGGAAATCCGAAAGCACCTTTGCTGATCGGCGTGCGGAAAAGGCCATATAAAAAGCCCTCCCCAAAAGGAGGGCTTTTTATAAAATACAGGGAATCGGCAAATTCCAGGGGGTATCAGGCCTGCTTCGGTTTCTTTGCCGGATCAACAGACTCCTGAAGTTCTTCCTGACTGGTCTGATTTTCCTCGAATTCACGGCGCCGTCGCTCAATATTCTCAGGTGGCAGGCCGCAGTGATACATCCACCTGGCAGCCCAGTTCTTATAGCCTTCATTCTCCCATGCCCTGTTCATGACCTCCCGGACCCCGCGGGCATACTCATTCATCTCGGGGGCAAGCTCCGTAAACATGGTTTCGGCTCCTTCATGGGTCGGCTCGGCGCCATGTTTCTTTATAATACGCCACATTCTCTGCGGATGATCGATCATGGGACAGGGTCTCAGGGTGTTGTAGCAGAAAGGCTGTTCTGCACGTATTCCCTGGAAAAACGGAGAATTCAGCGCCTCCACGAGTGATTTGTCGTGGATATTATCAGTTGCAAAATGGCAGAAGATGCAGGGCTCCACATCCCCGCGGTGGTTTATGTGGAAATAAAGCCTGCCGCCAGCAATACAGCCGCCTGATAATACACCGTCATTCCAGAAGTCCACCAGAAGCAGGGGTTTTTCTTCCCGCACATAGCTCTGGAAGCGCCTCATCTGGTCCCGCTGTTCCGGGGTTGGCATCAAATCCATTTCCGGTTCGTTTCCCACCGGCATAAACAGGAAATACCATCCGTACAGCGCGCCTTTTTCAATCAGAAAATCCACCCATTCATCAGAGCAGATCGCGTCCATGTTTTTGCTGGTCACCAGCGAGGAGAACCCGAATGCGCACCCTGCCTCGTAAAGCCGGTCCATGGCGGCCACGCAGTTGTCAAACGAACCCTTGCCGCGTACCGCATCCGTATATTCCCGTGGACCGTTGATGCTGATCTGGGGAGCGATATTGCCCAGTTCAACCATACGCTCCGCGGTTTTTTCATCAATTAGCGAGGCATTGGTATAAATCTGGTAAAATGATTTGGGGTGCTTTTCCAGAACCTCGAAGAGATGTGGGTAGACAAAGGGCTCTCCGCCCAGGATGGTGATAAAATTAATCCCCATTTCCTCGGCTTCTGTCAGGACCCGGTCAAAGACCTCGGGGTCCATGTCATCCTTGCGCTCATAGCTTCCCGCATAACAGCCCTCGCATCGGTAATTGCAGCGCATGGTGGGAGAGATCAGCATAACCGGCGGCGGCTGAATGCCAAACTTCTGCTCGGCCCGCCCTGGCGCATCCGGATCGCGGAAAAACATACCGGCAACCATCCGGGCCACATATCTTTCCCGTACTCTGGGGTGTGTATTTTGTACAACCCGGTGAAGAAACTGGCGTCCGGGGCCGTCTTCCCGCATCCAGTGGTGAAACCACTCGCGAACCATTTCCTGTTTTTCGCCGCTGGCGATATGGTCCACAGCCTTTAGCACATATTTGGCATTTTTATCCGTATCTTTGCCCAAATATTTCAAGGCCTGCCCTAGAACTTTTTCGGCCATGGTTCTTTTGGGCATCAAGTCACGGAATCCTTTGAAACTTACAGCCATTGTGCCCTCCTCTCCACCTTTGAATGCGTGTATATCCAGTTTATATTGTTATGACAGGAATCCTGAAAAACCTTTCCTGTCGTTGCTGTATATACCTTAAGGCAGCATCAGTTACCGGCACTCAGATAACCTGTTTTCCTTTCCTGTTAAAATTTGTAATTATTGCAGCACACGATTTATCATTATTAACCATATAATATACATCTGCGACAGATTGTCAAATTATTACAACATATTCAGCCCCGGCCGATCAGCATCCGGGGCTTTGAACCTGCCGGAAAAACCGTGAAACCAATAAAGTCATTTCCCCATAAAACAAGGACTTCACAGGCTCTGTTTACCCAATACTTGCAAATCATTTATTTTCAGGATAAAAAAAGAAAACACTTGCATTTCCACCAGACAGATTACGGGCTTAAACGGTAAGGTTTATCATGAACTCAGAGACAGCAACAAAAATACGCAGTTACGCAAGGATTTTGAAATTCTATACAGTCAAGCTGCCTTTTGTATACCTCATGATCCCGGTCGGCTTTATTTTCGAATACCTGGTGACATTGCCATATATCGTGTTGGTCTCCATTGATGAGCGCAGACAGACCCGAAACCAAAGCATTGAAACTGCTTCGGGGCGGAAAGATCCGGATAAAAAATAATCCGCATCCCGATATTGTTACCCAGTGCCCATCCAGAAAGCGGATAATTTGTTCAAGTTCAAGGAGGGCGAAAATTTTAACCGCAGGAATACTTGCCGTATTTTGAGGATTAAAATTTAAGCCTGACGCAGAAATTGGGCAAATTAGCCCATTTCCGGATGGGCACTACCTGTTCATCCTGGCCAGAATGCACTTCTGCAGATGCTCCATGCTGATATCTGTAAACCGGATTCCTACCCCGTCTTCCGCCGAACGCACCGTTTCGCCAAGCGCCTCCAGGGTAAGCGAAGACGGCTGTGAAGAGTCAAAATCAATGAGTATTTCAGCCTTGGCGGGCACGGGCACGGGCTCTTTTGTAACAAGAAACATCCCGGTACCGCCCAGGTCCCCTACTTCTCCGCTTATTGTCAATATTTTCCTGACCGGGCTGAAAGGATCGGCAACTTTTATAGTGGCTTTGGTATCCGGCCAGACCCGGGTTCGCGTATTTTTCCGCGCCGGCTTATTGCCCTGGTTCAAATGATTCATAAGCAAGCCTCAAACTTTCAAAGTTAGACTGGATGTATCATTATCCAAAAGATAGTCCGGTTTGTCCGGCTACATATATCGGGCTCAACCATATCAGGCCGGCCCCCTGGTTTGGCCGAGCATACTATCAAGCCTGCCTTGCTTCTCCAGGGCGTTTAGTTCATCATAGCCTCCAACATGCTGATTATCAATAAAAATCTGAGGCACTGTCCTTCTTCCGCCGCTGCGCTCCACGGCCTCCGCTACTTTTTCCTGATTTTTGTCAACACGTATTTCCTCATAACCCGCCTCCTTTTGTTCAAGCAAAGACTTTGCCTTTATGCAGAATGGGCAGGCCTGTGTTGTATATATTTCAATTTTTACCATAATCTCCTCCTTCATGTGCCTCCAGAAATAACTACCTAAATTGAGCGTTTCAGATTTTTAAAAACATGATTTTGTAAAGGGTTATACCCATTTATATTTAAAAATCTGAAACCCTCCGGGATTTCCAATTCTGCCGCATCTACTGCGTCAGATGCAGCCCTTGCATAGTCCACTATAGCTCGTCTGCATCTTCCTTGTATCTGCGGCAGCCTTGAAAATCGCTCAATTTAGGAACTAATTTGCTCAATTTCTGCGTCAGGCTCTAATTTTAATCCTCAAATTCATGATATATTTTCTGTCAGGTTGACAAATTGCCGCCATCTGGACTTGAAAAGATCAACCGGCATACTGTCGGGTGTCCGCAGTTCAAGGGTGGTTCCTTTTAAATTAAACCGCACGTCTGTGAATATGGTGGTCATATGATACAAAAAGGACTCAAAAGACCGGTCGGAAGCCTGCGAAAAGGGTACTTCCTCGCCCAGCACAACAGCCTGAAGTCCAAATTTTATCAGGCGGTCAATAAGTACGGCCGGATCATCCATTTTTTCAGAACAACAAGGAGGCTTGCCGCATCGGCTATTATCGGTATGTTTCCATATATCCCTGCGCATCTCAGACATTTGAAATAATTCATAGCCGGAAAGCTCGCAAAGCCTGTAAAACAAAGGCAAAAGTTCATCAATACTGCATATGGCAACATGCAGGTGAATCGCGGCCGTACCTTTCATCATTTCATGGCCGCGGGAGCCGCTTTTTGCAAGCCGGCGGTATAGATTTACATACCGCTCGGATGTCAGGCACAAGGGCGCATTTTCCCTGCCCGGCATATAACCGCGGGCTACATACCCTATGCCGAGCCGCTTTTTTATCAAAGCATTGATCTCCAGCATAAAGCTCAGAAGCTCGTCTATCTTATCATCGTCATCGGGAAGAAGCGGCGGGCTGCAGTATTCAAGCTGGCCTCCGGGCTCAAATGCCACTGTAACACCGTTTTCAAACACCACCCCGTTTTTGCCGCGCTTGCCCGATTGTGCAAGCAGGTCTTCAACAGCAGCCAGGTCTCGAATTTCCATGGGCCTGTCAGGGAGAAACTCGTATTCAAAACCATAGGTCCGCTGCTTCTTGGGAAGCTGATCTGCCAGCACATCCAGATAGCGCTTGGTAAATTCCTCTGATAGATCAGATATAAAATATGTCAATTAACCTCTCAATCTTTTACCTGTACATAAACTCCTGGTACCAGAGGGTGAACACAATTACCGAAAACAGCCTGTCAGCCTGGGAGACAAGCGTCTGCGGCCCGATGCCTTCCGAAGAGACGCCTCCCGCCAGCTCTCTTACAAATTCGGGGTTTATAATGTTATGCTGCTTTACAATGTCTCCGAAAAGAACCTCCCGTATCGGCTCTGGAAGCGTTGACGTATCTGA
This sequence comes from Desulfobacterales bacterium, assembly GCA_018334855.1. GTDB lineage: Bacteria > Desulfobacterota > Desulfobacteria > Desulfobacterales > Desulfosalsimonadaceae > Desulfosalsimonas. The sequence continues at coordinate 9,586 of JAGXLE010000025.1, forward strand.
GAGCCAGTCCGCCATGGGAAAAGTAAAAGGCTGTTTTTTCCGAAACGCTGTTCTTGCATCCAGCAGACCGTTTTTTACAAATGAATAACTGCAGATAAATTTTTCCCGGTTCAGCCCCAGATTAAGTTTCATTTCAATCGGCAGACGCGCTGCAAATTCTGCCAGCCGGTAATCGAGCAACGGCGTCCTTGTTTCAAGCGAATGACGCATGGAAAGCTTGTCAAGACGCAGCACCACATAATCGGGAAGGCGGCACCTGCTTTCAAAAGCTATGGCTGCATCTACCGGATGCTCCCGGCCGCTTAAAACAGGCATTGCATCCTGCGGAAAAACATCCTCTCCGGGACAAACACCTAAAAGACGATTTAATTCTTCATTGTTAAATAAAGCTTCTGTCTGAATATAGCGCTCTGCAGGATCTGAACTCCTTGAAACAAGATAAGACTCAAGTTCCGGAAATTTCTGGTGAAATCTGGCCTTCATGCGGGGAGGCAGGCTCAGGTACTCTTCTGCGGCAGCCTCCAGCATGAATTTCCTGTATCCTGCAAATATTTCATCTGCCCCCTCTCCTGTCAATACCGCCTTGACATCCTGGGGGGCCCCTTTGCATATCCGGTCGGTAGGCAGTATGGTACCCAGGGAAATCGGCTCTTCTATGG
>JAGXLE010000258.1 GCA_018334855.1 Desulfobacterales bacterium
ATCCCTGTTTACGGGATCGAGCACTATGATGCTGTCATCTGCCATCCGCAATGCAGACGATGCATCTATCCAGAGACCTTTCCATCCACTGCCGCGGAGCTCGGGGTAGACTTTTTTGGTATAATCGCTTCCCTGGCAGGTAACGATTATATCCATCTCCGAGAGCCTGGCGGTATCAAAGGCATCTGCAAGCGGCGGGATATCCATGCCAACATCCGGGCCTGCCTGACCGACCTGTGAGGTGGAGGCAAAAAGCGGTTCAAAACCGGAGAAATTACCCTGCTCCCGCATCCTGTCCATGAGCACGGAGCCCACCATTCCGCGCCATCCGATAAATCCGACTTTAAGCATATTATAACCCCTAAAATAGTATAAAAACAAAAATTTAAAAAAAGTTGAAACGCAGTTTAGGTTCAATAAAAACAAGTTGTTGTGAAAGAACTTTTAACTGTCCGGTTTAGGTTACGGATAGATTCTGTTTATAAAGTAGCACCCCGTTTTGTCAACCTGCAATTAAATTCTTCCTGATTGAAAAAACCGTGGTTTCCTGTTATGAGGAATTGTAATGTATTACATCGAAACAATCGAATAAATGCGTACAGGCCGGAGATCCCATGCCCATATATGAATACACCGCCTTAAACGCAAAAGGCAAAAACATAACCGATATAATAGACGCGGAAAGCATTACTGCCGCCAGGCAGAAACTCCGCGCCTCCCGGATATACCCGGTATCGATTAAGGAAGTGTATGACACCTCCCGAAAGTCTAAAAGCCGCACGGGCAAATGGTCAGTTTCTCTTCCCTTTTCAGGCCGTGTCAGTCCGGCTGAAATGGCGATTATGACCCGTCAGCTTGCCACTTTGCTCGGGGCCGGATTTCCGCTTGTTTCAGCGTTACATACCTTGATCCCGCAGACGCGTTCCTCCGTATTAAAGCGCACCCTGGCCAGGATCAAGGACTCCATAGAGGAAGGAAGCAGTTTTGCCGCAGCCCTTGGACAATATCCGGATATATTTTCAGATATATACGTAAACATGGTCGGTTCCGGTGAATCTTCGGGCACCCTTGAAGTGGTTTTAAACAGGCTGGCTGATATCACGGAAAGACAGCAGGCCATAACCAATAACATACGCTCAGCCGTGGCCTATCCCATCCTGATGTTCTTTGTAGGCACACTTATCCTGGTTTTTCTGCTTACCTATATTGTACCAAGCATAACATCGATCTTTGAAGATATGAACCAGGCTCTGCCCATGCCGACCCTGATATTGATAGATGTCAGCGATTTTATGAAAAACAGCTGGTGGATTATACTTGCCGCAATTGCGGTGGTGCTGATAGCCGGCCGGCACATAAAAAATACAGATAAGGGCGGCTATGTTTTTGACAGAATCATTTTGAAACTGCCCGTTGCGGGTTCGCTTAAAATCAAGTTGGCTGCGGCCCGTTTTGCCCGGACCCTCGGCTCGCTGCTGGAAAACGGGGTCCCCCTAATGTCTGCTCTGGCAATAGTTAAAAACGTTGTCGGCAACCGCATCGTAGCCGAAGCCGTGGAAAACGCGGCTCTAAATGTTGAAAAAGGCGGCGGCCTCGGCAAATCTCTGGAAGCCTCAAATGTCTTTCCTTATATATCTATCCAGATGATCCAGGTGGGTGAAAACAGCGGCGAACTCGAAACCATGCTAAACAAGGTGGCCGATATTTACGAAAATGGAGTCGAGGCCGCGGCCACAACCGCGACCTCCCTTCTCGAGCCGCTTATTATTCTTTTTATGGGACTGGTCGTGGGTTTTATCGTCTTATCAATCTGCCTGCCGATCTTTGAAATGAATCAGATGATCGGATGACAGGCCTTTTCTTCGAATGTCAGGAACCATTATCTGCCGATTGTTCAGGAAGACTTCCTTGTTTCGGCAAGCTCGCTGTAGTGGAATTTGTCATTGGCAAATACCATACCGTCTTCAAGGCTGATACGGCCTTTTTTATAAAGCTTGGCAAGCTCGATATCTATGGAGGAGAAGTCCTCTGTGCCCTGCTGCATCTGGCTGCGGATCTGGTGGGTTTTACCCTCCCTGATAATATTTTTAACTCGGTATGAATTAATCAGCCTTTCCAGGGCGAGTATCCGGCCGCTGCCGTCCTTTAAAGGCACCAGGCGCTGGGCCGCGGATATTATAAGGGCATCTGCCAGCATCATGCGGATCAGGTTCTGCTTGTGCGGTTCAAACATCTGAATGGTGTTTTCAATCGCCACTGTGGCATTTGCCGCGTGCATGGTGGTAATCACCAGGTGGCCCGTATAGGATGCCTGCAGGGCTATTTCAAAACTTTCCTTGTCTCTCATCTCCCCCACCACGATCACATCCGGAGCCTGTCTCAGAACCGATTTAAGCCCGGAATAAAAGGAGGGCGTATCAACACCAACTTCCCGCTGGCTGATATTGCTTTTTTTGTGCTTGTGCAGGTATTCCACCGGGTCTTCAAGCGAGATGATATTGCTTCTCTTGTTGTTGTTGATCAGATCCACCATGGAATACAGCGTGGTAGATTTGCCGTGGCCCGCGGGCCCGCTTATCACTATCAGCCCGGTGGGATTGAGCGCATATTCCAGAAGCCATAAAGGAAGATTTAATTCCCGGGATTCGGGAATCGTCTCTATAACCGGCCTGATTGCCAGGGCTGCGGAATTGCGCTGCCGGTATGCGTTTACCCGAAACCTTCCTATCTCAGGGAAGGTGACTGAAAAGTCTATATCGTTGCGCTCAAGAAATGCTTTCCAGGTGTGGGACGGCATCATCTTCCC
>JAGXLE010000259.1 GCA_018334855.1 Desulfobacterales bacterium
CGTAATAATCCCTTACCTGGTTTAAAAAATCTTCGAAATTGTTTAGATGCTTTCTCATTATGCCGTAAATAAGGGCATTATCTATTCGGTCATATCCGTGAACAAGGATATTTCTTGTTCCTGCCATTGGCATTAAAAAATTTAAGCTTTCTTTTGTGATAATGCCGGCTTCTGCAAGCGTAGAGAAAATGCCCTTATGATCCGAAGGTTCGGGCAGACCCTGATTGGCAATAATGATTTTACCGATATCCAGGCAGGCTTCGATTGCCACCTGGATATTTCTTTCCGCAATATCCATAGTGTCCCGGGAAGAAACATAATCTTCAAAAGAGTGAAGTCTCAGGGCCAGGTCTTTCAGCTTTGAGACCCGATGTTGGACTTCGGCCACTTTTTTCTCAACTGCTTTCATTCTGCAGATCCCCTGCTGCCGGAAGGTCGCATGCTTTTTGTCCTTAATTGTTCAAGAAACGGTTTGAAATCAAAATACATGCCTCTTAATAGGGCTTCATATTCGAGCCGATGTTCATGGTCAGCTTCATATACAGGCGTTCCTGTGGTTATTGCCTGGTAGGCGGTTTCTATGGAGGCGGAATTCAGGATAATGACATCGGTCTGCCGCTCTGCCATCGCTGCGATTTCCGCGGCGGCCATATAAGCAGGGGCGGAATTTATGAGCGGGTCCTGTTTGTAGAGGCGTCGGTCCAGGAGAAAGGCCATGTCAATATCGGAGTTTTTTTTGAAATTTTCCGGGCGCAGGACCGATCCGAAAAGATAGGCGGCGACAATGGTTTCCCGGGCGTCCCCGGATTCTGAAATATAGCTGAGGAGATGGTGTTGAACCGATTCGGCCAGGCTTTTATCCCCAATATTGTTCGAAATTTTGCCCATTGGGCCTCTCTTCTGATTGGATTGAGCTGGGAGAAGGGTTTGGTGCTTCTTCTGGAAGTTATATGGAGCTTTCTCTCCTTAAAAGCTCCCTTGCCGCTTTCAATAGATCCGGCAGATCTTCCTGGATAATTTTCCATACAATTTCCAAATCAACCCCGAAATATTCATGAATCAAAAGGTTTCTAAAATCTTTTATGTCCTGCCACTCTATATTTTTATAGTCATTTCTGATGGCGTCCGGAATTTTGCCCACGGCTTCGCCTATAATTTCAAACTCTCTTATTACAGCGGTGTAGGTCTTCCGATCCTGGCAAAAATCCTCAAAAGACATTCCCGCAACATATTCAAAAATGGCTTGGCTGGATTCCGAAATGTCTGTCAGATAAAGAAATGTCTGTCAGATAAAGGCGATAATCCCTTTCAGGCATAAATAATTTGCTCCTTGATCCTGTCTTTTACCGGCGGCTTTAAGGAGCCTTCAAATCCGAGATCGACCTTTTTTCCAAACCGGTCTTCCAGAAACCGTTTAAGGCTTAAAAAATTATGTATGTTCTTGCTATTGCTTTCAAGTTCGACAACAATATCAATATCACTTGAGGACGAGGGGATACCGCGGGCATAACTGCCAAAAACACCAATTCGTTTCACACCGAACCGGTCATAAAGCAAATTTTTGTTATCGCTTAAATATTTTATAATTTGGTCCTTGGTCAGGGCACTTATCGTCATTGGTTCCATGGGTATTCTATAGTTGTGACAATGCCATTAACTTAAGATAAAAAATTTGAGAGCGGCGGAAAGCTAAAGTCAATGACGAATGATATTGATGGTTGTGATTTTTGCTTGTGTAATAGGTTTTTTTGAAGATAGTTCAAAATATTCGTTAAGTCAAGAAGATACGCCATGCGGACGAATGCTGCAAAGCTGCAGGGCCGCGGTTACTTCCTGCATCCATGGCAGACCGGTTCGAGCCGGCTGTTGAAGTGAATATGGGAAATGGGTTTTTTGCAGATGGTGCAGGGCGGGGGATCGATGGAGCGGGTGACGGGGTTGTAAGTCAGAAAAAACTGGCGGCGCTGTTTGCCGATGGAAAGGCGGCAGAGGATTTTTTTGGCCGGCGTCCGGATGTACATGGCGGCGGCGGGCTCCAGGCGCACCTTGATGCTGTATTTTTTCAGCAGGTCTTCTTTTTTGCCGGCAAGCTCGGCGGGAATCGCATCGATCTTTGCCTGACGGTCGATTCGAGCGCTTTCAGAAAGCCCTGGTTTTTCAAGGCTTTTTTCCATCTCCGCTGCCAGGCTGCTGTAATACTCCTCAAGGTTTGCAATATCGCGCTGAAACCGCCGGTTCATGCTGGCATGAAACGGCGCAAGCCGGTCTTCTAAAAGTCCGCGGGCGCTGTGCTCAATTGCTTCGGCCAGGGGGAGGATTTTATGCTTTACATCCGTGTCAGGCCGGATAAAAACCGTGCGGAATCTGCCGGTATCGAACGGTTCGGCCATGGCCGGTACGCGTCCGCCGGTGTCGGTATTGAATACCACGGTCAAAAGCCCTTCCTTCTGCTCGTCGCTAAGGGCGGTGTAGCGGCAGGAGACAAGCACGTATTCGGCTGTCACCGGGGCAACGGTTTCTATGGCGGCTGCGGCGCCGTAAAATGTCAGCTGGTCTTCGAGGAGCCGGTCAAACCCGCCGTTTTTGATGTAGTCAAATTCCAGGCGGCAGCCTGCTACGGGAATGGTTTCCAGGGTTTTGCCGATCATGCGCTCCAAAACCGGGGCGCCGTAAGTCACGGTATAATGATCGTCCCGGTCTTCGGCATTATTTGCCCCGTCTTCGGAAATGCGGATGTGCTCGGGCACATCCAGAAGGGTGCGCAATTGTTCCGGGAGCAGGGCTTCTATGGCCGAGTCC
>JAGXLE010000026.1 GCA_018334855.1 Desulfobacterales bacterium
GGGATGCTTTGGGAGCAGGAAGTCGCAGGTTCAAATCCTGCCGCCCCGACCAACGCTCTTGCCGAGTACGGCCCGCCTTGCGTTTAACCGGATCGATTTCACAGGCTGATATGACCTATGTGTCTTTATTCCGTGGGGAGTGAAAAACTGCAGCAGGTTTTCTGGAGTGTTGCCGCCGGGGCTGTCCTGACCTGTGCTTTTCCCGGGGTGGGGGCTGACTGGTGCGCATGGTTTGCAATTGCGCTGCTGCTTGCGGGGCTGCGCACTGCCGATCCGCTCAGGGCGGTTATGCTTGGTCTGCTGGCGGGTTTCGTGTATTTTCTGACGCTGCTCTACTGGCTGGTTCCCACCATGCACCGCTACGGGCCGATGCCGCTTGTGCTGAGCCTCGGGGCGCTGCTGCTGCTTGCATTTTGTCTTGCCCTCTATATTGCCGTATTTTCGGGCCTGGTGGCCTGGTGTGCCAGGGGGAGACTGGGCCACCCGCTGTGGTGCCTTGTGCTGGTGCCGGTGTTCTGGGTCGGCCTTGAATGGCTTCGGGAACGCCTGTTTTCAGGATTTCCGTGGGGACTGCTCGGCTATAGCCAGTATAACCGTTTGCATTTTATCCAGATTGCCGATATATGGGGGGTATACGGTGTTTCGTTTCTGCTGGCCCTGGTTAATGCGGCCGTATTCATATTGATCCTGGCGATTGCGGCAAGGCGCTGGCAGAACAGGGTGCCGTCACTGTCTCATGCCCTGGCTGCTGCAGCGGTTGCTGCTTTTTTGGTAGCAGGGACCTGGATGTACGGGAACTGGCGAATTTCTGAAGCAGAAAGTTTCTCAAATGCCGCAGAAAAGATGAGGGTTGCGGTTGTACAGGGCAATATCGACCAGTCGATGAAATGGGAGGATGCGCTCCAGGAGCAAACCGTTGATACTTATATCCGGCTTTCCGGGCAGGTTTTAAAAACCTCGCCGGACTTGGTGGTGTGGCCGGAAACCGCTCTGCCGTTTTATTTTTTCAATAACAAGGAGCTGACCCGGCGGGTGCTGGATGCGGTTGACCGCGCGGGCGTGTATTTTCTTATAGGAAGCCCGGCTTATGAACGCAGAGAAGGTGAAGACAAAGACGGGCTTTCGATTTTTAACAGTGCATACCTGATTGATCCGGAGGGTCGGGTTGCGGGCCGCTATGACAAGGTGCACCTGGTGCCCTTCGGAGAATATGTGCCTTTGAGAAAATGGCTGCCGTTTCTCGGTAAAATGGTCCCGCAGGCGGCCGATTTTTCAGCAGGTCAAAAGGGCATGCTGCTTGACATGAACGGCACCCAACTCGGGGTCCAGATCTGCTATGAGATGATTTTTCCCGGGCTTTCGGCGGCCGCAAAAAAGAGCGGGGCAGACCTGATCGTAAATATTACCAATGATGCCTGGTTCGGCAGAACAGCCGCGCCCCGGCAGCATTTTTCCATGGGGGTTTTTCGGGCCGTGGAAAACCGCCTGGCGGTGGTGCGGGCTGCAAATACAGGAATAAGCGGGTTTATAGATCCGGTCGGACGGGTAAGTAAAACCTCGGAAATTTTTACGACCCGCACCCTGGTACGGCGGGTGCCGGTAATTAAAAGGCCTGCGACGTTTTTTTCGCGCCACAGCAGCCTGCTTCCCTGGATCTGTATGGTATCGGGATTGATTTTTATCCTGGCGGGTCCGAGAAAAGGGTTGAGAAAAATCCGGGGTTGTTGATAAACAATTTATTATATCAGGATCATGAAATTTTTCGGAAACGAGCGGTAATGTGATTTTATATTTATATAAAGGAGGATGTATCAGATGTCTGAGGATCTCAAATCGGCAATAAATGAGTTTTACAACAATGTAGAACAGTTAAAGGGGTATCTTTGACGTCCCGGAATCTGAGAAAAGGCTTGCTGAAATTGAGAACATGATTGCTGAGGAAGGTTTCTGGAACGACCCGGATCAGGCCGGAAAGGTCCTGCAGGAACGATCCCGCTTAAGCGAGCGGCTCGAGAGCTGGAAAGCTCTATACAAGGAGGTCGAGGACTGCGACACCTTGCTGGAGCTCGCAGAGGAGGAATCAGACGAGGCGGCAGCCGAAGAAGTGAGGCGCCAGGTTAAGGAACTGGAAAAAAAGATCCACAGGTTTTCGGTTTCCATGATGCTGGGCGGAGAGGATGATAACCGAAATGCTATTGTCTCCATTAATGCCGGGGCGGGCGGCACGGATTCCCAGGACTGGGCCGAGATGCTTTTGAGAATGTACACCAGGTGGTGCGAAGAAAAAGGCTATAAAGTGGAAATGATGGATCTGCAGCCGGGTGATGAGGCCGGGATAAAGAGCGTGACCTTTACGGCAAGAGGCGGCAATGCATACGGATATCTCAAGGTGGAAACCGGGGTTCACCGCCTGGTGCGGATCTCGCCGTTTAATGCCGGCGGCAAGCGCCACACATCCTTTGCCTCTGTGTTTGTTTACCCTGAGATAGACGATGAAATCGTGGTGGATATAGATGAGGGTGATTTGCGCATCGACACCTATCGTGCAAGCGGGGCCGGGGGACAGCACGTTAACAAAACAAGCAGCGCCGTGCGCATAACCCATGAACCCACGGGCATAGTGGTGCAGTGCCAGCAGGAAAAATCCCAGATAAGAAACCGCGAGCTTGCCATGAAGGTGCTGCGCGCCCGCCTCTACCAGAAAGAAAAGGAAAAGCAGGAGCAAAAGATGCAGGCGATCCATGAAAACAAGGGAGAGATCGCATGGGGCAACCAGATCCGTTCTTATGTGCTCCATCCCTACCAGATGGTAAAGGATCACCGTGTCAACATGGAGATAGGAAATGTCAACGCGGTTCTGGACGGATGGATCGATCCCTTCATCGAGGCTGTTCTGCTTTCGGGAGTGTCGAGTGCCCAGGCGCAGGTGAATGAATCCGCTTGATATCATCCGGACCTATTACCAGGCCGGGACTCTGGCTTACGAAGTGCTGGTACGGCACTCGGAGGCGGTTGCAGCCGCGGCTCTTGAAGCGGCCCGGCGCGTGCCTCACCTCTCGCCTGATTACGAATTTATCGAAGAGGCGGCCATGCTCCATGATATAGGCATCTGCTATACAGATGTTCCGAAGATCGGGTGTTTCGGCAGTTTTGCCTATATATGCCACGGGTATCTGGGCCGGGAGCTGCTGGAAAAACACGGGTTGCCAGATCATGGGCGTGTATGCGAGCGTCATGTGGGAGCGGGACTTTATGCCTCGGATATAATACGTCAGGGATTGCCTCTGCCCGTGCGGGACATGGTGCCGGAAACCGTGGAAGAGCAGATCATATGCTTTGCAGATTCTTTTTTTTCCAAAACCCCGCCCCCGGAAGGCACCCGCCGGTCAGTTGAATCCGTGATCGCCTCCCTTGAGCGGCACGGGCGGGATAAGGCGGAGCGGTTTTTCAGATGGCTGGATGTTTTCGGTAGTGCTGCCTGAAAAAGCAGGTGTTTTGTGTTTAAAGAACATCAAAGATTGATTTTAGCGCTTTGACTGATTCGAAAATAGACCTGAGATTTTATTTTATTACCGATGACGGCGCATCGGGGTTAAGCGCCCTTAAGCAGGCTGAGATTGCGGTTTCAGCCGGTGCCACGGTGGTTCAGTACCGCAATAAGTGCTTTTCTCCCGCGTACCTTCCCGAGGTTCTTGAAATAAGGAAGCTGTGCGCGCTAAACAGAGTTGCTTTCATCGTAAACGACGATATCGTGCTTGCAAAGGCGGCCAGTGCAGACGGAGTTCACCTGGGCCAAAAAGACAGCGATCCTGCAATGGCCCGGCAAATCCTGGGAGGACAGGCCGTGATCGGAATTTCGGTGTCAACCCGGGACGAACTGGAAAGAACGGATACAGCCCCCTGTGATTACATAGGTACAGGTCCGGTATTTGACACCGGGACCAAGAAGGACGCAAAGCCGGTAATCGGGACAAAGGGACTGGCTGATGTTATTTGCCGGGTCTCTTTGCCCGTGGTTGCCATCGGCGGTATCACCGCCCGGGAGGTGCAGGCCTGTTTTAAAAGCGGGGCCGCCGGTGCTGCCGTTATAAGCGCCATTACCAGGGCGGCAGATCCTGCCGGGGCGGCGCGCAGCTTTAGCACAGCATGCGGTACTTCCGGGAGACAGCCCGCGGCTTGCTGGGAAAACGAATTTTCTCTGATCCGCAGGATTCTATCTCAATCCCGGGTGTCAGGGGAGTTGTCTTCCCGGGTGGAGATCGGGGCGGGAGATGATGCCGCCTTGTTTAAAACCATCAAAAGGCCGGTTATCACGACCGATGCCCAGCGCGAGGATGTTCATTTCCGCCGCAGGTGGCAGAGCATGGACGAAATAGGATACAAGGCCGCAGAAATTGCTTTCAGCGACCTGGCGGCCTCATATGCTTCTCCTGTCGCCCTTTTTGTAAACCTGGCACTTCCCGATACTTTAACAGAAAATGATGTTGCAAAGCTCTATACCGGAATTGGTGAGTCCCTGTCTGCTCAGGGCGCCGTGCTCGGCGGGGGAAATATTTCATCGTCGGCGGAGCTGGGGCTTGATCTGTTTGCAGTCGGGGAAGGATATCCGGGGCTTTTTCCGGTACGCTCTGCAGCCAGGCCGGGATACGGCCTTTATGTCACAGGCAGGCTCGGGCTGGCCCGGGCTGGCCTGGATTGCCTGGTAAAAGGGGATAAGCAGTTTCCGGAACTTATCCGGGCATTCAAATTTCCCCGGGCCCGTTTTGATGCCGCCTTTGTGCTGGCCGAACACGGCGTGAAGTGCGCAATGGATATAAGCGACGGCCTGGCCGGCGATGCCGCGCATATTGCCGAGGCCTCGGGATTGACTATAAAGCTTGATCCCGCCTCCTGGCCCGTTGCTTCTTTTCTGGCCGTTTACTGCGAAAAGTACGGAAAATCGGCCGTTCATGTAATGGTTGCCGGCGGCGAGGATTATGAACTGCTTTTTGCCTGCTCCCCGGAGGTATTTGAGGCCGTGGAAAAAAAACTGCCGGAGGCTTTTCAGGTGGGGCTCTGTATCTCTTATGACGGGGAGCCTGTGCGGGGCATCCCGGAGGGCACCCGGGGATATCGGCACGGCGAATCCGGGTAAAGACTGGAATGTCTTATTTGAACTGACCGAAACAGATGCAAGGCGTGTGCATGACGGGCAAAGCGGCTTTGCGCTGCTTGAACCATAGGACACTGTTGCGTAAAGGAGATTTTGATGATCATACCGGTAATACTTGCCGGCGGCTCCGGGACCAGGCTGTGGCCGATGTCGCGTGAGCTGTATCCCAAGCAGCTTTTGAAATTAACCGGAAATCATACAATGTTTCAGCAGACCCTGCTGAGGGTATGCGGAATGGATAACGTTTCAGAGCCTCTGGTGATCTGCAGCAAAAAGCACAGACATTCAATAGCCCGCCAGCTCCGGGATGTGGATGTAACCGGATATGATATGGTCCTTGAGCCGGTGGGCAGAAACACGGCCCCTGCGGTCGCAACGGCCGCGATCAGGGTCCTTTCCATTGACCGGGAAGCAAGGATTCTTATTCTTCCGGCCGATCACCTGATAGAAGATGAAGGTGCTTTCCGGCAGGCTGTCAAAGCCGCTGATAGCTATGCCTCAGAAGGCTACTTGATTACTTTCGGGGTGGTTCCCGACTCTCCGGAGACAGGATACGGATATATCCGCAAGGGGCAGCCACTGGAGGAAAGCAGCGGGGAGGCAAGTGCGTCTGCCGCATACAGGATTGAGAGGTTTGTTGAAAAGCCTGATCAACGGACCGCGGAAAAATACGTGTCCTCGGGAAAATATTGTTGGAACAGCGGAATGTTCATGTTCAGGGCTGCTGACGTCTATGATGAGCTGGAGCGTTTTTCCCCTGAAATTTTATCGGCATGCCGGGAAGCATGCAGCCGGGGAAGTTCGGACGGCCGGGCCTTCTGCCTTGATGAAGCTGCATTTGATGCCTGCCCCTCAGAGTCCATAGATTACGCGGTTATGGAAAAGACCGGCAAAGGTGCGATGATACCGTTTTCCGCCGGCTGGAGCGACGTGGGCTCCTGGACGGCCATGTGGGAGGCAGGCGAAAAGGACATGGACGGAAACGTAATTGCCGGCGAGGTAATGGCGCGTCATCTGAAAAACAGCCTGGTAATTTCAGAGCAGCGTCTTGCTGCGGTGCTGGGCATTGAGAGCTGTGTCGTGATCGACACCGCAGATGCACTTCTGGTGGCCGACATGCAGCGCTCACAGGATGTGAAGTCCGTAGTTTCTGCGTTGAAAGCGGAAAAACGAAGGGAAGCCTTCTGCCATGAAATTGTTTATACATCCTGGGGAACAGTGACTGAAATAGAGTCTGATGAGCAGTGCGCGATAAGGAGGGTGTGCCTTCTGCCCTCAAAACGGCTGGAATTTGTTTCCCCTTCAGACGGGCGGCTTCACTGGACGCTAATTTCAGGTGCCGGTACCATCAAGAGGAATGATTCGGAGGTTGCAGCAGAAAAAGGTGTTTTCCTTGAAATCGTGGGGGAAAGCAGTGTCGAGGCTAAAAACACGGGCCAAGAGCCTTTGGTTTTTATAGAAGTATGCATGCCGGGTAGTTCGGGGCAGCACCTGGCGGAGAAAGACGGTCTGTATTGAGCACGCGCAGAGTAATGGGGGGGGTGAGCTGGCGTTACAAAAAGCTTATTTCGTTTGTCATGAAAAGGCGGGAAAGATCATGGAAGATAAAAACGGGTTCCTAGATGGCGTATTTGACAAAAAGGATTTTTTCGACAGGCTTGAAGGCGATTCTGAGCTTGGCAGGCAGCTTGGCGAGATGTTTTTAGATGACGCCGATGAAAAAATGGGCCAGCTAAGAGACGCTCTGGAAAAAAATAACCTTGATGAAGTCCTCGGGGCCGCACATTCGCTCAAGGGCGCTTCCGCCAATATGTCTGCGCTCAGGCTCCGCCGTATTGCCGCAGATCTTGAACAGGCAGCAAGGAAGCATGAAAAACAGCATGCTGCAGAGATCTTTGCACTGCTTGAAACCGAGATGGAGAAGTTCGTGTCAGAGCTGAAGCGTTACGTTCTGGATTGAAAATCGCGGTATCTTTCAATGCAGGGCCCGGTCAGTCCCGGCTGGCTGCGTGACCATTGCTGCTTGTGCATGGCATAAAAGACCCGGTCGAAAATAAAGTAGAGCATAAAGCCTGAGGAAACAGGGCCGGAAAGGTTTTTTACGGCATTATTTATGTGTGCCTGCCGGTACTTGCAACCGGCGATCTTTTCCAGCACCCGCACGGTGAGCCCTGTTTGAGACCTCTGCCCGGCCCGCTGGCTTTCGATATTTTTAACTATCTGTTCGTAAGGGGCGTTAAGAAGCGGCTCTCTGTAACGGTCAAGTGCTTTGCTGTTATCGGCAATATTTGAAATGGTGTCCTGGAGCAATTGATTTTCCCTTTCTGCCTCTTTTTTTATAAGTTCTTTTAAGTGAAAGGGGAGAATAATGTCGAGTGCCTCAAACCGATGCCTGTATAAAACTGTTTTTTCTTTGAATTCTTCTATGGCTGTTCTCCAGAACCTGGCGGAAATATTTTTGTAAATTTCTTTATAATTTTCGGCATTTTTGACGGCATGCCGCTTGGCTCTTATGATTTCGGGCATCAGCCGCGCGGTTTTGGCAAACAGGACCCTGCCGGTGATGACGTTAAATATTATTCCTACCGCCGCATACCAGTCCTGCATGTAAAACACCCGGTCAAGCTGACGGGGATAGAGTGCTTTTAAGATTTTGTTGGGAAACAGGTGCGACGGAGTGGCATAGGCCGGCGTACCGGCAAGAAGCGGTTGCAGGGTTTCTTCCGGATCAAAACAGACGGCGGTCTCAAGATCGATCAGCCCGAAGTTGTATAATCCGGGGTCTGCCAGAATATGGTCGGCAGCGTCGAGATGCTTGTCAATGTACATGTTGTCAGGCTTCAGATCCCGTATGGCCAGGTTGCGGATTTTTAGCTGGTATAGCAGCTCCAGGAGATTTATAATCATTCCTTTCATCCGGGAGCGGTTGGTCTCGAAGTTTTCGCGCTGGACTCTGGTATGAACTGTCCGGTAAATCCTGTTGACAGTCTGTTTATATGTCTTCATAAGACCGGCCGCAAGCCGGGTCAGTTTCCCGGGAAATTCTTCAGGATAATATTCCGGCTCTATTTCCGGGGAAATACCTGTAAGAAATGAAAAAAACCATTCCCGGCTCCGGTATTCAGGCAGAAAGAGATCTTTTCCGTATTTTTCGGTCAGGTTGTCCACAATTTTTTCATATTCCGCAAAAAGTTGCCTCAGTTCCAGGTAAACCTGGTAGTTTTCTTCCCCGTAAAGAGATTCAAATGCATCCGGATCGGCAAAGGCTTCTGGCATGTTTTTTAAAATATCGCTTCGTACGCGGTCTTTACTCCGGTGCATGGATTGTACCACCTGGTTGAAAAACTGGTGTCTTGAAAGATTCATAAAAAAAACAAAACTGCCGCCGATCTTTAAATACTGCTGCAGGCCGGGCTTTCGCAAAAGCTGTTTGATATAGGCCTCTTCTGCCTCCTCGGGTGTCATTTCTTCGGGGAGCCTTAGAAAGGGTACCTTTTTTAAAATTGCTTCCAGACGCGGAAATACGCAGGAAATTTCCGTGCAGAGCCGGTCTGCAGTCCTGTGTTCCCGATGGATGTATTCGAGGTAGGTGGAGAATTCATTTATGGGTTTGGGCGGGACCTTGACCACCAGAGGCTCATCATAGACCACCATGTAGCAGACGCTTTTGCTTCCGACCTGCTCTCCGATGGGCTGGACGCTCATCCTCCTGTGTTTTTTTGTCTGGCCCGATTTTATTTTAAATTCGTATACCGAGGTTTTTGAGGAATTTTCCGAGACAAGCGCAGCTTCGGCAATTTCGGTCTCTTTTCCCGGCCCTATGGTCTGGATGACAAACAGGTTGAGAAAAAAGTCGACCAGAGGCTTTATGTCGGGTTTTAACCTTGCCATATTACTCCATGGATGGTTGTGAAAATATTTTTTAACGATAGCCTTTCCCGCTGCAAAGCGTCAACTATATTTTCATGATTTTCATGTTGATTTTAAGACTGAACAGGGATATACTTATATTACATAACTCTTTGAATACTGGACCAATATAAGTGAGATTTCATGCAGTCCGGGGGTAACCTAAATTGAGCGATTACAAAATCATGTTTTTAAAAATCTGAAACGCTCAATTTAGGGGTAAATAACATCCATTTGATACATGGAAGGGATAAATGCCGTATTTAGTACTGAAAAAAGACGGTCAGAAATTAAAAACATTCCGCCTGCCGGCATCGGGAAAAATCCGCATCGGGCGCGCTGAAAAAAATGAGATCGCAATAGAAGATACCGCTGTTTCAAGCTATCATGCCGAAATAGAGCCGGAAGGAGAGCATGTTTTTTTAACCGATTTCAACAGCCGCAACGGGACGTTTGTCAATAAGGAGCTCGTCATTTCCCGGCGCCTGTCTCACGGGGACGTGATTTCAGTGGGCACCCACACGCTGCTGTTTGTCTACGGCAAGGATGAGAAATCTCCGCCGTCTTATGAAAACGAAAATCACCAGGCAACCATGCAGATGGATACAGAAGAGCACAGGGCGCGCCTGGCAAGGAGCGTGGCAGAGTTTGCCGAGCAGGAAGACAAAAAAGTCCCGGCGGCCATGATCAGTTTTCTTTCAAAGGGGACAGAGCCAAAGAATCTGGACAAGGCGGAAATATTTATCGGCAAGGATCCGGATTCCGATATAAGAGTCAGGGGCTGGCGCGTCGGAGGGACAGAAGCAAAAATTGAAAAAAGGCCGGACGGATATTATCTGTGTCCGGTTTCCGGAAAGCCCAGGATCAGGCTTAATTATAAACAGCTCAAGTCAAGTGTGGTACTAAGGGAGTTTGACGTGATTGAAATCGGGTCTTCCGTGCTGCAGTTTCACTATTAAAAAGTGCCCACCCGAAAATATTTGATTTCTGGATGGGCACTAATAAGGACACAAGCTATCAATACCGAAATGAAATCTAGCACATCGGCTACCACCCT
>JAGXLE010000260.1 GCA_018334855.1 Desulfobacterales bacterium
TTGAGGGCTCTTTTTTTCCAGGAATCGGAAAATACGCTGTCAAACCGGCTTATCATTGTGCTGATGATATCTTTGACCGAAACTGATTTTTCAAAAAAATAAGTTTCCGGAAACAGGTATCCTTCAACAGTATGTCCGGCGATTCCCATTTTTGAGGCAAAATCCGGATCTGTCGAGATATGGATGAAATCAGCCTTTTCGCAGAGCCCGGCTTTGTCCATTTTTCGGGCAATCTCGTGGAGATTCCATCCTTCGGGAACGGTTACCCGGTGCATGTAGACTTTGCCCTTGCTTAAATGCTCAAGGATCCGGGTCGGTGACATGGTGCCGGACAGGCGGTATTCTCCGGCCTTGATTTTTGTGGTGACATTCTGATAACCTGCAATAATCCGGAATTTCAGGGGATGTTTCAGCAGCCCCTTTTCCTGAAGATCCGCAGTGATTGACCTGAAGTTCTGGCCGGGCTCTACAACCACTTTCAGGGATCGGGTCAGTGAACTGTTTACCGGGCTGTGGGCATAGATTGCCATGTGCCGGACAAACAGCGCTGCGGCGGATAAAATTACAGCAATTAAAATTATTATAATGAGAACTCGTTTTTTCATTTTGTCAGGATAGGAGGAGACCACAGTTTTATGAACAAATCAACCCAAAAACAACAATACCAGGGTTTTGAGCAGGGGCCGATACGGCCGCCGAGCGAAGCCTACAGCCTGTTAATCCGCGTAACCCGCAACTGCCCCTGGAATAAGTGCAAATTCTGTCCGGTATACAAGGGCGAAAAATTTTCCCTCAGGCCGGTGGAGCATGTCAAGAAAGATATTGACACACTGTACGAGCATGTAGATGCCCTGCGGGAAATGAGCGATTCATCAGGCCAGATCCTGCGGGACGATATAGACGCTTACCTGTCAAAACTTACCGGCACCCGGCGCCAGGCCTTTTACGCTGCCCTGCACTGGTATGCCGCGGGAATGGAATCGGTGTTTTTACAGGACGCCAACAGCATGATCCTGAAACCCGCCGACCTGGCGGAGATTCTGCGCTATCTGAAAAATTGTTTTCCGTGGGTGGTGCGCGTCACTACCTATGCCAGGTCCCGCACAGTTTCGCGTATCAGTGAGGAGAATCTCAAGGAGATCGCCCGGGCAGGGCTTAACCGTATCCATATAGGTATGGAATCCGGATCGGATGAGGTTCTTAAAATGGTGCGCAAGGGAACCGACAAGGAGCAGCATGTAAAAGCGGGCCAGAAGGTGGTTGCAGCCGGCATACAGCTTTCCGAGTACGTGATGCCGGGACTGGGGGGCAGGGCGTTTTCCCGCGCCCATGCAATTGAAACCGCCGATGCGTTAAATCAGATAAATCCGGATTATATACGGCTTCGCTCCCTAGCCATTCCAAACAGCGTTCCCCTGTTTGAAGATTACGAGGCCGGCCGTTTTGAAAAATTGACAGACCTTGAGACCGCCCGGGAAATTTTGCTGTTTCTGCAGAACCTCGAGGGGATTTCAAGCAAGGTCAGAAGCGATCATATCTTAAATCTTTTCGAGGATATCGAAGGAAAACTTCCTGAAGACAAGGGCAAAATGACCGGAAAGATAGAGCGGTTCCTGGAAATGGATCCCCACGAGCAGATGATTTACCAGGTGGGGCGCAGACTGGGCCAGCTCCGCAGCATAGAAGATCTTGACAATTCCACCGTCAGGCGGGAAATAGAAGAGCTTTGCAGAAAAAACGGCATTACCCCGGACAATACGGACGCGTTTATAAATGAGCTGATGAAGCGGTTCGTGTAATGACATGGGGCATATACATACATGTGCCGTTCTGCCTCCGCAAGTGTCCTTACTGCGATTTTTATTCTATCGAGGACCTTTCTCTCCTTTCGTCCTGGAAAGATGCCCTGATCCGCGAAACGGCCATGCGCGCCGAATCAGTCCCCGGGGCCGTCTTTGATACGGTTTACCTGGGCGGCGGTACTCCCTCGGTTCCTAAACCTTCCGAAATGGAACAAATACTCCAGGCTGCGCACAGATCTTTTTCCATACTCCCGGATGCGGAAATCACCATGGAGGCAAATCCCGGAACGATCACGGAAGAAAGCCTTGCAGAATACAGATCTGCAGGGGTCAACCGGATAAATATGGGCGTTCAGTCCTTCAACGATGATAATCTTGCTTTCCTGGGCAGAATCCATTCGGCCGGCCAGGCCGCAGAGGCCCTACATGCGGCCAAAAGGGCGGGGTTCGACAATATCGGCCTTGACCTTATCTACGGTCTGCCGGGCCAGAACAAGAAATCATGGCAAAAGGACCTGACCGCTGCTGCGGCCTTTTCGCCCTCCCATATATCCTGCTACATGCTCACTTTTGAGCCCGGAACAAAAATGGCCGCTGATAAAGAGGCTGGCAGATTTGAGCCGCTTTCCGAAGACCGTGTTTCAGCCATGTTTATCCAGGCCTCAAAGTTTCTTTCCGGACTTGGATTTGAGCACTACGAGATTTCCAATTTTGCCGCCTCAAAGGCTGCCCGCTCCGGGCATAACCGGAAATACTGGCAAAATGTCCCTTATATCGGCCTGGGCCCGGCCGCCCATTCCTATGTTGAACCAGAGCGATCCTGGAATTTTCGCAGCGTTGAGGATTACATTGAAGCCATAGCAGACAATCGCCTGCCCACGGAAGGCGCCGAGCACCTGACACCTTCCCAGATGATGATAGAAGCAATATATCTGGGCCTGCGCCAGGCCGAAGGGATTGATATTTTCGCGTTTGAAAAGCGTCCT
>JAGXLE010000027.1 GCA_018334855.1 Desulfobacterales bacterium
TGATTTAGATATTATCGAGTTAAACGAGGCATTTGCGTCCCAGGCATTGGCCTGCATGAAGGAACTGGGCATTGACACTCAAAAGCCGAATCTTTACGGCAGCGGGATTTCCCTTGGCCACCCCATTGGCTGCACGGGCGCCAGGCAGATGGTAACCGCCATTCACATGATGCGCGACAAGGGGGCAAAAACAGGCATGGTCTCAATGTGCATCGGCGGCGGCATGGGCATGGCCATGATTATAGAGGCCTGATGAAACACAGCGGATTATTTCATTATATAGGAGTTTGGACATGAATATTGACATAGAGTCGATCAGCAGGAAAATCGGTACACTTGTAGTCTTCGGCGTCCCCTTAATCGTGGGCGGCGGCATTGTATATTATTTTGCCCAGAGTTTTCCGGCCATGTATATCTTTGAAGTGGTTCTGGTGCTTGCTGCCCTTGGTTTTGTCAGCAGGTAGGCTGTAAAAATTTTTTTCAGTGTGTAAAAAAACGGGCGGAACCCTCTTTGCCGCAGCATTGAGGTCCGGCCTGCGACGGTGTTGTTTTGCCTGCCGCCTTCAGGAAATTGTCACCGATTGTTTTAGTATATAATAAGAAAGCTCTGAGCGGGAGTTGAAATGAACGAGATCCAGCAGCGGATTAACGAGATCACTATCGACAGCGAGATGCGCCAGTCATATCTCGATTATGCCATGAGCGTAATTATCGGCAGGGCTTTGCCCGATGTTCGCGACGGATTAAAACCGGTGCACCGCCGGATCCTGTTTGCCATGCGCGAACTGAGAAACGACTGGAACAAGCCTTATAAAAAATCGGCCCGCATAGTCGGCGACGTCATAGGTAAGTACCATCCCCACGGTGATGCGGCGGTTTATGACGCCACCGTTCGCATGGCCCAGAAATTTACTCTCAGGTATCCGTTTGTAGACGGCCAGGGGAATTTCGGATCCGTAGACGGCGATCCTCCGGCGGCCATGCGTTATACAGAGGTTCGCATGACCCGGCTGGCCCACCAGATGCTGGAAGATATAGACAAGGACACGGTGGACTGGCAGTTAAACTATGACGAGACCATAAATGAACCAATGGTTTTGCCGGCCAAGGTCCCCTCTCTTCTGCTGAACGGATCTTCGGGCATTGCCGTTGGAATGGCCACCAACATTCCTCCCCACAATATTTCCGAGTTATCAGAGGCGATAAAGGCTCTTATTGACAACAGCGAAATAACGATCGATGAGCTTATTGAATATATGCCGGGACCTGATTTTCCAACCGGCGGTATTATTTACGGCACAGAAGGTATCAGGCAGGCCTACCATACCGGGCGCGGCAAACTGCGTATCCGTGCCAGGGTCGAGACTGAAGTCGAGAAAAAGACCAAAAACGAAATCATTGTCATCAAGGAGCTGCCCTACCAGGTAAACAAGGCCGCGCTTATCGAAAAAATCGCCAACCTGGTACGGGAAAGGCAGATAGAGGGGATCCGCTATATCCGGGACGAGTCGGACAAGGAAGGCATCCGGGTGGCAATTGCCTTAAAAAAGGACCAGGTGGCCGAAGTCGTGTTAAACATGCTCTACAAGCACACCCCCCTGGAAAGCAATTTCGGGATAATTTTTCTGGCAGTGGTCAACCGGAGGCCCGAGCTGATGAACCTCAAGGAAATCCTTGAGCATTTCGTTGTACACAGAAAAGAGATCATCGTCCGCCGCACCCGCCATGACCTTAAAAAAGCCGAAGCCCGGGCCCATATCCTGGAAGGCCTTATTGTCGCCTTAGACAACCTTGACGACGTGGTGGCACTGATCCGCAAGGCGGCTTCCCCCGCAGAGGCGAAAACCCAATTGATGGAGCGATTTGAGCTCTCGGATGCCCAGGCCCAGGCGATACTCGACATGCGACTGCAGAGGCTTACGGGACTGGAACGCGACAAGATAAAACAGGAACACGTGGAAGTGCTCCAGGCAATAGCCCGCTACAAGGAAATTTTGGGAAGCGAACGGATAGTGCTCCAGCTTATAAAGGACGAACTCACCGAGATCCAGGGCACCTTCGGAGACGACCGCCGCACCAGGATCGTGTCACAGACCCGCGAAATCACCATGGAGGATATGATCGCAGAGGAAGACATGGTGGTAACCATTTCCAATGCCGGCTATATCAAGCGAAATCCCATAACCCTTTACCGCAAGCAGCACAGGGGCGGCAAGGGCAAGACAGGCATGGGGACCAGGGGAGAGGATTTTGTATCCCATCTGTTTGTGGCTTCCACCCATCATACCTTCATGTTTTTTACCAACCAGGGCCGGGTCTATTGGTGCAAGGTCTATGACATACCCCAGGGCGGACGGACCAGCCGGGGCAAGGCCATTGTCAATCTTTTAAATTTTGTCCCGGAAGAGCGCCTGACCACGGTTATGGCGGTTCCGGAATTTTCGCCGGGCAGCTACGTTATAATGGCCACCCGCAAGGGGCTGGTAAAAAAGACCGATATCATGGCTTTTTCCCGGCCCCGTTCCGGCGGGATTATCGCCATGAGTCTTGCAGGGGGAGACGAACTTATTGCCGCCCGGCTTACAGACGGAACGCGCCAGGTGTTTTTGTGTTCGCTTCTGGGCAAATCCATCAGGTTCCGCGAATCAGACATTCGCCCTTCGGGAAGAAAATCCATGGGTGTGCGCGGTATGGCTCTGACCGGGCAGGACAACCTGGTGGGCATGGAGGTGCTGACCTACGGTCAGACCCTTCTTACAGCCACTGAAAAAGGCTATGGCAAGCGCACTTCCATAGACGAGTACCCGGTGCATAAAAGAGGCGGCAAGGGCGTGATTACCATAAAGACAAACGAGCGAAACGGCAGGGTGATGACCATACTGGTGGTCGGAGACGAAGACGAGGTGATGCTGGTAACAGATGCCGGCAAGATTATCCGCCTTAGCATGTCGGACGTATCCGTGATCAGCCGCAATACCCAGGGGGTCAAGTTAATTGACATGGAAGCATCCGAGCGGCTGGTAAGTGCGGCCCGGCTGGCTGAAAAGGAAGAGCCCGGGGCGGAGGAAGAACAGGCGCAATAGGAGAGAGCAGACCGGATGAGCGATAGTGAAAGCCCGGAGATCGGGGTTATAGGAGCAGGAAGCTGGGGTACGGCAATTGCCGGCATGCTGGGGGAAAAAGGCTGCAAAGTGGATTTGTGGGCTTATGAGCCGGAAGTATGCCGCAGTATCGTCGAGGACAGGGAAAACGCGATGTTTCTGCCCGGGATCCGTCTTTCTGAAAATATCAGGGTATCAGATGACCTGGATCTGGTGGCAGGCGGTAAAAACATGGTGGTCATGGTGGTGCCTTCCCACGTGATGCGCGAGGTGGCCGGGCGGGTGGCCGGAAGCATACCGGAAAATGCCGTGGTGGTATCAGCGGCCAAGGGTATAGAAAACAAGACGCACCTGATAATGACCGGGGTGCTCTCAGAGGTTATGCCCGGCCACACCCACATGCTGGCGGTGCTTTCCGGCCCCAGTTTTGCCGGGGAAGTGGCCAGGCAGGTGCCCACGGTGGTGACGGCCGCTGCAGAAGATCCGCAGATTGCAGGCTACGTGCAGCAGGTTTTTGCCACCCCTTTTTTTCGGGTCTACACAAATCCGGATGTGATGGGTGTACAGTTGGGCGGAGCTGTTAAAAATGTAATTGCAATTGCTTCGGGTATTGTAGACGGACTGGGCCTGGGTCTAAACAGCCGTGCAGCACTGGTTACACGTGGGTTAACTGAAATCAGGAGGCTTGGCATAAAGCTCGGGGCCCACCCTCATACTTTTGCGGGTTTGAGCGGAGTTGGCGATCTTGTTTTGACGTGTACCGGGACTTTGAGCCGGAACCACACGGTGGGCAAGATGATAGGCCAGGGAAAGAAGCTGCCGGAAATCCTTGACCGGATGTCCATGGTGGCAGAAGGCGTGAGAACCGCGAAGTCGGTTTACAACATGTCAAAAAAGCTGGGCGTGGAAATGCCTATTGCAGATTCCGTTTACGCAGTTCTCTACGAGGATTTAAAACCTGAAGACGCCGTATACCAGTTAATGACCCGCAGTCTGAAATCGGAACTGGAGGATGTGGAGTAACCTAGAAAAATAAGACGGCTGCAGAAAACGGGGCAAACCATGAGCCAAAATCTACCGCACAAGGGAGAGGGACACCGCCGCCGGCTGCGGGAAAAATTCCTGAATTCCGGTTTGAGCGGTTTTCATGACTACGAGGTGGTGGAACTGCTGCTGACTCTGGCAACTCCTATAAAAGACTGCAAGGATGCGGCAAAAGAGGCGCTGAGAAAGTTTAAAACGCTTGCCGGCGTGCTGGAGGCGCCGGTAAATCAGTTGTGCGAGATCAAGGGGATAGGCCCTAAAAATGTTTTCGGTATAAAACTTGTCCCTGCGGTTGCAGATCGTTATCTTGAAAAAAAGGTGGTTAGTTCAGATACGTTAAACAATGCCGGTGCGCTTTTTGATTACCTGTATCACAGCATGGCCGGCAAGGGCAGGGAGCTTTTCAAGGTTTTGTTTCTGGATGCCAAAAACCGGGTGCTGGGCACCGAGGTTTTGTTTGAAGGCACGCTGACAGCCGGGGCGGTCTATCCCAGGGAGGTGGTAAAAAAAGCGCTGGATTATCGTGCGGCTTCCGTGATTTTTGCGCACAATCATCCTTCCGGGGATCCGGAGCCCTCGTCGGCAGATGATGCCATTACCAGGCGGCTGGTTTTTGCGTGCATGAGCATGGGCATTACCGTTCACGAACACTTGGTTATAGGCGACCGCCGTTATTACAGTTTCGCCGATGCCGGCCGAATTGGGCGCATGTGCCGGGAGTATGAGCAGGAACTGGTAAAATACACGGGTGAAAATGACTGAATCGGACAACAGGCCGGATTGTTTCGGAGTTCTTGATTTCGTCTTTCCCCTGGCCGAAGACGGTTTGCGCCAGAGCCCGGAAGTGTGCATGGCATGTGATCATAAAACCGCATGCCTCAAGGAGGCCATTGCCCGGGGAGAGGGCCTGAAGGTTGAAGATGAAAAGGTGGATCGTGCCTATCAATCCGGAAAAATGACCTTTTTTGAAAGATGGGCCAGGAAAAAGTCGATTCATCAGCGCAAACAGAAAGGGAAAGCTCAGGGCAGATAATCCTGAAAAAAGTCCAAGGAGGGGTATCTATGAAATCGATCAAGGAATTGAACCTGGAAGACAAACGTGTGCTGGTGCGGGTCGACTTCAACGTCCCCATGGACGAGCATCAGAACATAACCGATGATACCCGCATCAGGGAAGTGCTTCCTACCTTGCGCTATATACTGGACAACAAGGGAAGGCTCATAATCATGTCCCACATGGGCCGTCCAAAGGGAAAACGCGCTGATGAGCTGAGCCTTGGACCGGTTGCCAAGCGTCTGGGCCGCCTGCTGGAACAGGAGATTGAAATGGCGCCGGACTGCACGGGCGAAGAGGTTGAAAAACTGGTTGGAAGCATGGGGCAAAACGAAGTAATTCTTCTTGAAAACCTGCGTTTTAACTCGGGTGAAGAAAAAAACGACCCTGATTTTGCCCGAAAGCTGGCAGCCCTTGGCGATGTCTATATCAATGACGCTTTTGCGGTATCCCATCGCGCACATGCTTCCGTGGACGCGGTGGTTCGTAATTTTTCCGAAGCCGCGGCAGGCTTTCTCCTGTTAAAGGAGCTGAAGTATTTCAAAGATGCCATGGAAAATCCGCGCCGGCCGCTGGTGGCCATAATAGGGGGAGCAAAGGTCTCCGGCAAGTTCGGCGCTTTGGAAAACATGCTTTCCAGGGTTAATAAATTTATTATCGGCGGCGCCATGGCCAATTCTTTTTTAAAAAGCATGGGATTTGATATGGGCAGCTCAAAGGTCGAGGATGAGCTGGTGGAGGCCGCGGGCGAGCTCAGACAACGCGCCATTCGGGAAGGCATCAAGTTTTATCTTCCTATTGATGCGGTTGTGGCCCCGGAACCGGATCCCAGGGCCGAGACCAAAATAGTTCCCATCCAGGAGATTCCGGCAAACTGGATGGCACTGGATATAGGACCGGCTACTTCCAGGCTGTTCGATGAAGCGCTTTATAACTCAAAGACTATAGTCTGGAACGGTCCCATGGGCATGTTTGAAATTGATGCGTTCAGCCGGGGCACCGTGTCGATGGTTTACAGTGTTGCAGATTCATATGCCCTCTCCATAGTGGGCGGCGGGGATACGGACGTGGCAATCCACAGCACCGGGCAGACTGACCGGTTTTCATATATTTCCACGGGCGGCGGAGCGTTTCTGCAGCTTCTGGAAGGAAAGCCCCTGCCGGGCGTTGAGGCCCTGGGAGGATCGGATATCCGTTAATGAAAAGCATTACCTGAGCCTTTTCCTGGGCGTAACCACGTTTCCGTTCAGGGTGTTTGTGCCTGTGGACGCGCTGGGGCGAATGCCGGGCACCCTGATGCTGAGCGTGCAGGGCGCCTTTTTGTTTGAGCAGAAGTATTTTTTTTATGGGAGCGGTGCTGCTGGTCAGCCTGGTGTTGCTTGCAGTTGCCTAAAGGTTCAGAAATGTCCTTTATGAGTGGGCTGAAAAACAGGAACATAGATAATTGCTTGACAATTCAGGAAAAACATGCTAAAATAAATATAAATTCTTTGTTCCGGACAAGTAACCCGGCTGTTTAAAAGGAGATCAGATCTTTGTATTGGCGTACCAGGGAAGAACTCAGTCTGGAAAACCGCCTGCGGCGGTCCTATTATGAGCTGCTTCGCGATGAGCTCGATCAGTTCATCATGTCCCATTCCCTGAAGGAATCCTACGAAAACTTCAAAAGCGGGGGTTTGAGTTATCCTTTTGTGGAACGCAAGGAACTGAAACCACGCGCCCGTATTCCAAAGGAGGAATACAGGCGGCACAATTCCTTCCTGGTACTTTTTGCCGAGGACGCCATACCCGAGGCGTACAAGAAGTATATAAGGTTTTTTGACACAAATAAAACGACCAAGACCAACCTGATGCGTTCCAAGACCCTGTCGCTGGGCCCGGATTTTGACAGGAGCCAGAAGTTTCTGGATTCGGTACATTTCTATAATTTTTTAAAGGATCTGCTTCCCGTGGATTACGCGCTGCTGATACAGCGCGATGTCAGCCAGGCCAAATACAAGCACCGGTATTACATATCGCATTTCCACGTGCGAATAGACTGGCCCATAGCAGAGGCCGCCGAGGACCTTGCGCGGCATTTGCGCTATATCTCCAAGGACGTATATGAAAAAGGCGAGAAATACGCCGAGGATGTTCAGAAGAAGTTTTTCGAATACTACGGCCTGCCTGAGATGAGCGGCGGGAGGCGCACCGCGGCCAGTGTAGCCGCCCAGTACCTGCGGCGCCTGCCTTTTATCTCAACGGTTTATGTGTCGAGCAGCGAGTCGCGCTCTTTGATTCGTTACTCGGAGCACGGGATCAACAAGATAGTGCTCATCCTGCTCAGCGCAAAGGAGATGGAGCAGGTGGCAGAGCGCAATAATATGCAGGTCCGGGAATTCAAGCGCTTCTACATGCTTGACCATAACGGCAGAAGCGGGGTTTTCCTGTTCCGGGTCGCCTATGCCCATACAGCGCCGGCTCTTCCCCCGGAAGACGGAAAGCTTCGGGAACTCAAGCCCGAATTGTTCTGGCTGACCGTAAAACAACAGCACATACTTCCCCTGCCGGGCGTATGGGAGCATCCGCCTATACGGGTCAACCTTATTTATGCCTAAATTGTGCGATTTCCAATTTTACCGCATCTACAGCGTCATATGCAGCCTCGCATAGTTCACTATAGCGAGTCTGCATCTTCCTTGTATCTGCAGCAAACTTGAAAATCGCGCTTAACTTCTGTTTGATGCTGTTGATGCTGTGAACCTTGTTATGCTGCTGTTGCAGGCCGAGGCTTTCAGGAAAGCTTCTTTAGAAGGGCGGTTTCGTCGCAGTCTGGAAATTTTACGCAGTGGATGCAGTCCGCCCAGATTTTTATGGGCAGTTCGGACTTGTCAATTACTATAAAGCCGAACTTCTTGAAAAAGTCCGGGCGATAGGTCAGGGTAAAGAGTTTCTGTATCTTGTATTCCCGGGCCTCTGCAAATGCGGATTCCAGGAGCCGGGTGCCGATTTTGCGCCCGCTGTACGATTCCAGGACCGCAAAAGAGCGTATTTCCGCCAGGTCTTCCCAGCAGAACTGCAGGGCGCAGCATCCAACGATTTGTTTCGTTTCAGGGTCTTCCCAAACAGAAAAATCACGCACGTGGTCGTACAGGCGGCTCAAGGGCCGGGCCAGAAGATCCCCCCTGCTGCCGTAATACTTTAACATGGCATGGATGGACTTGACATCTTCTATGGTAGCTTTGCGTATCATACGGGTTGTTTAACGGTTGAAAGATTTTAGATCAAGTTTTTTTATGCCTGCTGTCAGCGCTTTTTTTTTCTGATTCTGACTTTCACGCCCTTTTCTCCAGAGACTCTTTTTCCGGTATCAGGATCCATGCGTATCTGCCTGAGCCCTTCAGGAAAATCGAAATACTTAAGCGGCTGATCTGCAAGAGCTTTTTTCATAAAGGCCTTCCAGATGGGCAGTGCCGCCCTGGCACCGGTTTCGTAGGGGCCCAGGGTGGTATAATCATCCCTGCCCACCCATACACCGGCTGCAATGCCCGGGGAAAATCCGATGAAAAGCGCGTCCTTGTATCCGTCCGTAGTGCCGGTCTTGCCGGCTATTTCTCTGCCGATATCCCGGGCTCTGCGCCCTGTGCCTTCATTTATGACCCCCTTTAAAATGTCTGTCATTACAGCCGCGCCGGTTTTTGACATGGCAAGCCGTTTTTGCGGTTTTAAACGCCAGAGCACCCGGCCTTTGTTACCTACAACTTTAACCGCTCCGAAGGGTTCGGTGAATTTGCCCTGGTTCGGAAAAACCGAGTATGCGGCGGTAAGTTCCAGAAGGGTTACTTCGAAACTGCCCAGCGCAAGCGAGAGATAAGGCTTCATTCGGGAGTCGATCCCCATGTCGCGGGCAAAGTCAATGGCTGCTGCAGGTCCGATTTTTCTGAGCATGCGCACTGCAGCAATGTTTTTGGAGTCTGTGAGGGCTTTTCGCAAGGTAATTTCGCCTTCATAGGTGCGGGAAAAATTTTCCGGCCGCCATTTTTTCTTGGGGGTGGCTCCTTTGAAAGTCGCAGGGGCATCGAGCAGCAACGTATCCTGCTCAAATCCCTGCTCCACGGCGCAGGCGTAAATTATCGGCTTGAAAGCCGATCCCGGTTGTCTGCGCGCCATGGTGGCCCTGTTAAACTGGCTTTCATAATAGTCTCTGCCGCCTGTCATGGCCAGAATGCCGCCGGTTTCGACATCTATGGCAACCAGAGCGCTTTGGGGCCGGCTTCCGGAGATGCCGTTTTTCTTCATGCGGGCTTCCAGCCCGGAAAGGCCTGCCTGCGTCGCTTTTTTTGCTGCCTGCTGAAGTTTCCAGGAGAGGGTCGTAAATACGGTAACCCCTCCCTTGTAGAGCATGTCTGAGCCTATGGCGTCTTCAACTCGCCGCTTGACAAAATCGACGAAATAGGGTGCTTTTTTGCTGTTGCCGCCTGGTTTTTCCGGTGCTGTATACGGCTTGTCAACTGCTTTTTCGTATGTCTGTTTTTTGATTTTTCCTGTTTCGAGCATCTGGCGAAGGACAAGATCGCGCCTTTTTAGCGCAAGTTCCGGGTTTATAAGCGGGGAGTAAGTGGAGGGAGACTTGGGTAAGCCCGCTATAAGAGCGCATTCGGCAAGGTTTAGCTCAGAGACGGGTTTGCCGAAATAGGTACGGGCCGCAGTTTCCACCCCGTATGCGCCGCTTCCGAAATAGACCTGGTTCAGATACAGCTCCAGAATTTCGTCCTTGGTATAGCGCCGTTCCATCTGCAGCGCCAGGATTGCTTCCTTGAGTTTTCTTTCCAGGGATTTTTCAGGCGTCAGAAACAGGGTCTTTGCAAGCTGCTGGGTTATTGTGCTGGCGCCCTCTTCAAATGACCATGCCTTCCTTTCC
>JAGXLE010000261.1 GCA_018334855.1 Desulfobacterales bacterium
TTTATTAAATGTGACCTGGCTGTACATAACTGCCATTAAAAAACCGGCAGATCCATCAAGACCCCCCCCCTCTTAAAATGTATACCTGCAAAAATTCCAGGATGCCCCTGAGTGTGGCCCCGATAAGTCCCCGCCCTTCTTGCCCTTCCGGTACCTCAGCTGCGCGCCCAGCCATGCATAATCCGCATTTTTATACAGCGCATGTCCAAAATCCCTGTGCGTATAGTGCAGCAAGCGGCCCTTTAAGTTACGAATCGTCCCGGGAGGCGGAAGAACTTTTTCATGAACCATGGCATCGGAAAAAGCCGCACCCTCGCGTTTGAAAAGCCGAAGCGGCGCCCTGGCGCTTCTCCCGAAATTCAGGGTCTTGCCATAAATCGTAACCCCCCACGGCAGCTTATACCCAACCGCGTCCGGACTGCTGCACAGGATTTCATCTATTTCCTTTCTGATTTCCGGGGTTAAGGCCTCATCTGCATCTATAGAAAGGACCCACTCGCCACCGGCCTTTTCAAGAGCACGCTGCTTCTACGGGCCGTATCCCGGCCAGTCGGTTTCATATACCCTGTCCGTGTAACGCTTTGCGATATCAACGGTCTGATCTGTGCTTCCGCTGTCGAGCACAATAATTTCGTCGGCGATGGGGCAAACCGAATCCAGGCATGTTTCAATCCGGTCCGCCTCGTCTTTTGCAATCAAAATAACTGACAAGGAGTATGGTTTTTTCTCAGTTCCAAGCGCTTAGGCCATATTGAAATCCCCCGGGCAATATCTCGTGTCAGATCTTTAGCATCATTGCAAAGCCTTATAAATCCTTTAATACTAAACAAAAATCCGATAGTTTCATCACTTGACTTCAAGGGCAATTATGATTCAAGGGACACGGGTATCCCCCTTTGCTTTGATTGAGGCCAAAGCACAGGCACCGGCCTTCACCCGGATACAGAAACAAGAATGAACCATAGTCTATTCAAATTTCGTCCCAGTTATACCGGGTAAATTCGCATCCGTATTTTTCTGTTTGCGCTTCTATGTACTCTATATCTTCATCAGAAAGATAGCTTCGATACCCCCCGACTTCTCCCTTTCTTGTTTTATAACTTTCAGGATCATTCGGATCTTTCGGCGAAAGGATACCACTGTTAATTGTTTGGTTTTCCTCAAGTTTTCTTAGGTTTTCAAAGCGGCAATATTCCACCGCTGTATTGAGAACTTCCGGTTCCACCTCAGAGGCGCCCAGAAAGGTTAATACATTCTCCAGGCCCTGCTCCGGCCTTTTATGCAGGGATTCGTAGCGGATAAACAAAAAGTCTCGTGGAACATGGCGCTGTTCATACCATTGCCTGTAAAACTCAAGAATCTTGACAGCTCCGAAATACTCGCTCCTGATGAAATCCGACAAGGAGCCTTCAAAAATATTTTCCCTTTTTGTGGCCTGGAAATATGAAGAAACCAGCGTATCTTTAATATCTCTTGAAAGCAGCACGAGCCTAGTATTTTTGTATGCACTTTTATCATGGTTTAGTTCCCGGCAGGATCGTTTCTCATTCGTTGCAGAGCCGTCATGTATAAACCGGGTTCTGAGCAAACCTGCTGCACTGGTCATGTATCTAGCTCTCACAATTCGGTCTTCGGCGATATTGTGCTTCTCCGCCAGGCTTTTGCCGATAAGCATGCGGAGCCATGTTCTTCCGCTTTTCGGATAGGACACAATATAGGCGTCAGGCGGAAGATTTTTTGTCAAATGAGCGATATTTTTCTTAAGGAAATTTTTCATGATCCCCCTTATTGAGGTTATGCACAAGCCTGCCAGGTCCGGCGGCCATAAAGCAGCCGAAATGAATCCATTGATTTTTAATGGCAGACCATATAGCTTTGAACTCTTGATTTCAAGTGCAATTATGGTAAAAGCGGCGAATAAAAACCGGATTTGATACGCTTTTTAAAATTCTCATTACCTATAAAACAAACCGCCCCGAAAAAAACAATGACAGGAGTTTCAGAGATGAACACTTCAGAAGCTCCAAATCTCTTTATTGACGGGCTTTTTCGAGCTTCGCACCCGTAAGACCCCTCCCGATTTATCATGGCCATGCTCAGCTCGGGGCGCAGATCCCGGACCCGGCCGCGAAACAGTGGGGCCAGCTTGGGCCAGCCGGTCTCGGCAACTTCGAAATGACCGTATGTTTGCGCCATTTCCGAAAAAATCCGGGTTTCTTCGGCCGCCCGGGTACAGTAGAGATCAAAGAATCCCCGAATCCGGTAGTGCCATTTTTTGCCCACAAAATCCTTTGCCAAACCTTGAAACACCTGCGCTTTGAGACCCGGGAAAAAATCGGGCACCACGTTTCCCGGCACAAAAACCGCATCCGGGTTGTAGGCTTTGACTTCTGACACGGTGAGCAGCAGTCTTTCATCGGAGGCGAGCCACGGGGCTGCATCAATGCCGGGGTCAAAAAACCAGGCCTCCCGCTCCCCCCGCGCAATAATGGCGTTCTGCAGGGGACGAAGGATGCTCAGGCTGTATAACTGAGAAGCGTATAATATATCAGGTGGCTGCGCACCATTCACCCCTTATCCCTGACTTCCCGGGATTTTTGCACCGACGCCGGATCCGCGCCCTTTTTCCCACTCATTCGATCCTCCCGGTACAGGGCCCACAGTCCCGCGTATTTGTTGAATGCCACCTGGCTATACATAACGGCCATGAGGAATCCCGCCGAACCGTCGAGAAATCCGCCTCGCAGAATATATACCTGAAAAAACACCAAAAA
>JAGXLE010000028.1 GCA_018334855.1 Desulfobacterales bacterium
ATACTTCGGCAATCCGGGACAAAAATCCGCAATTGCCGTAATCTCCAGCGAAGACCAGCTCAAGGCCGCAAACCGGGAGCTTCATGCCCGGGCCTTAGATATTAAAAGGATTTAAACCTAAATTGAGGTTAAATCAAAAGATACTTAACGCCTGCCCTGCCTTGTCGAATCTATGAGTCCGATTCTGAAAGCAGGGTTTTTAGTTCCCCGGCGGTTTCTTCCGACAAATCCCCCTTGGCTTCCGCCACCTCAATGGTGTGCTTTCCAAGCTCCCTGTAGAGCTCCAGCCGGGTGGGAGCCTTTTCACTTATCTCTGAGAGGTGATCACGCACGGTTTCCACGTCGCCCCGGGCAATAGGCCCGGTCAGGGCACGGGGGACTCCGTTTTTCTCAATGTTTGACAGCGTACCCTGCACCAGGGGTTTAAGTATTGCAAAAGCTTTGGAAGCCGGCACTCCCGAAGCAATTATGAGCTGCAGAGACAGGTTCATCAGGGTTACCATGTAATTTGATGCCACCACCGCGGATGCATGATAAAGCATCTTTTTTTCGGTACGGATTTCAAAGGGGTGTGCACCCAGTTTTTCAGCAATCTGCCAGGCAATCTCCACGGCCGCCTGTTCTCCCTCCACGCCCATCATGATCCCGGCAAACGGATTTTCCTCGATATTTTCAGCGACAAAGCTCTGAAGAGGATGTATACTGCCGATAGCTGCCCCGCAATCCCTGACAGCCGCAAGCTCCGTGGAGGCATGTGCACCGCTGCAATGCAGTACAACCGCACCCTTTTCAACACCCCGATATTCGGCAATTTTGTCTGCAGTCTCGCCGATGGCCCCGTCAGGCGTGGTGATCATAACAATGTCTGCCTTGGAGGTAACTTCCCATGGTAAAACCGACACAGGGACATTTGCCTTTGCGGCAGCCGCGGCGCGCTTTGCAGATGAAAGGCTGCGGCTGGCAAAACCGGCAGGCCTGTATCCGGCGCCTGCCAAATAGCGGGCAAGCGCGGTACCGAGCCGCCCGCATCCGACTATTACAAAGGATTTCTTCATAACCCGCCTCCCGGTTGGTATTGAAGTTCACAGTTTAACAAAAACAGACTTCCAGGGAAATCTTTTTTGCGCTCTTTCGAAATTGCACTTAGTTGCCATGACGGCGGTGCGGAAAAACGGGTTTCCGAGCGGAAATTGAGGCGCAAAGAGGCTCCTGGAGCGAGGAAACTCCTTTTTCGCACCGCCGATCAGCCAAGGTGCTCACAGATTTCCCTTCTGCAAAAATACCGCCGCGGCGGTGTAGACTGCTTTCTACAATTTCACCAAAATTATTTAATATATTTTTCAATATAAAAATTATATAAAATAACATCAAATAATCTCTGGTATATTATCCCTTATCCTGCTGCCGGTCGTTTTTGAAATCCAGTATCAACCGGTATGCCCTGTTTTTTGAAATGCCGTGTTTTCGGGCCAGTTCCGCGGCAAGCACAGATGGGGAGATATCGCGGGACGATAAGGCGGCTTCGATTTCACCGTACAGATCTTTTGGGGAGGTTGCCGAATCTTTATCAGCCGGAGCCTTGCCTGATACCAGCACCGTGATCTCGCCCTTTACCGACGTGCGAGACTCAACGTCTTGGATTAACCCGGAAAGGCTGCCCCGCAGGAATTCTTCGTAACGCTTGGTCATCTCTCGGGCAACCACTGCCTGCCTGTCACCTAAATGCTTTAAAAGCGTTTTTAAAAAACCGGAAAGGCGCCTGGCAGACTCGTAGAAAATCAGGGTCGCCTCTGCCCCGGCCAGGCTGCCCAATACCTCCTGCCGCCGCTTTTGCTTTTTTGGAAGAAAACCGACAAAACAGAATCTGTCCGAAGGCAGCCCGGAGGCGGAAAGCGCCGTGACCACAGCCGAGGCCCCCGGCACTGGAATCACCCGCAGGCCGGCTTCCAGGGCTGCCATAACCAGGCGATAGCCGGGATCTGATACCGACGGGGTGCCTGCATCCGAAACCAGGGCCACATCCGCACCGGCCAGAATTTTTTCAACCAGGTTTTCGGCCTTCTGCTCCTCGTTGTATTCATGGCAGGAAACAAGGCGGGTCGAGATTTGACAGCGTGAAAACAGGCGGGCTGTATGCCTGGTGTCTTCTGCGGCAACAAGATCTGCAGAATTTAACACTTCCACGGCCCGGAAAGTTATGTCTTCGAGATTTCCAATAGGGGTGGCCACCACGTAGAGCACCCCGGGCCGGCTTTTATCCCCTGGGAGGTTCATCTGGAATATCTATCCATATGCTAGTGGAAAGGCGTTTGCAATTATTTCAACGGCGGGCTTTTTTGAATCCATATCCACGCATACCACATCAAAACGCGCTTTTTCATCCGTACTGCGGGTCTGCTTGAGATAGCCCAGCGCTATCATGGATATCTTTTTCTGCTTGTTTAGATCCACCGCCGCCTTCGACGAGCCGAATCGGGCAGATGAGCGTGACTTTACTTCAATAAATACCAGCACTTCGCCGTGCCTGGCGATAATGTCTATCTCGCCGAATCGGTTGCGGTAGTTTCTGGCAAGAATGCGGTATCCATTTTTCTTTAAATGCCGCACTGCAAGGGATTCACCCAGGCGGCCGAATTGCCGGGACCTTTCTGTCATGGCTCAGCCTTTAGGCAACGGCGGCTATGCCCCCGCATTGCGGCCGTTTATGCTGTAGTACCGATGCCTGTGCTCACAGACACCTCTGAAGGTGCGACGATGAATCGGACACCATCCGTAATCTTTTATCGCCGCTGTATGGGCCTTTGTTGGGTATCCCTTGTGGCTGGAAAATCCGTATTCGGGAAATTCCGCGCTGTATCTCTCCATGATGCGGTCCCTTGTAACCTTGGCCACTATTGATGCCGCAGCAATGGATATGCTTTTTAAATCTCCCTTTACAATTGTCTCCTGGGCCACATCTTCATCTATCCGGTGCTGCCCGTCAATGAGCAGGCACTCCGGGGCCGGCTCCAGGTTTCTGACCGCCATTTTCATAGCAGCCAGCGAAGCCTGAAAAATATTGATACGATCGATTTCCACCGGGTCCACTATACCGATGCCCACTGCAGAGGCACTCGCATAGATTTCCTCGAAAAGCCTGTTTCTGACCTTTGGAGAAAGACGCTTGGAATCGGTGACGCCGGTTACGCTAAAATCATCGGGCAGGATCACTGCCGCCGAAACCACTGGCCCTGCCAGGGGCCCGCGGCCGACCTCGTCAACCCCCGCGACCTGATAAAATTCTTTTTTACGGGCTTTGCGCTCGAATTCCCAGACTGAAAACGGATCGGTCATGCCGCGCCCCTTTTACGGCTACTTGCGGCGAAGTTTCATCCGGGCGGCCTTTTCCTTCAAACCACGCAGGTAGTAAATTTTCGACCTGCGCACCCGTCCCTTTGCCGCCACCTCGACCTTGTCAATGGCAGGAGAATGCATGGGAAAAATTCTCTCCACACCTATTCCGTAGGATACCTTGCGCACGGTAAAAGTCGCATTGGTGGTGCCTTTTTTCATTGCGATCACCACGCCCTGGAAAACCTGGATCCGCTCCTTTTCCCCTTCCCGGATCCGGACATGCACCTTGACAGTATCACCGGGTTCAAACCCGGTTATATCCATCCGAAGCTGTTCTCTTTCAATCTGTTTTATCGCGTCCATAACCTTTCCCTCTCAATAGCTTTATCAGGCTGTCCCGCACCGAGCGGTCCTGATACTGTTTGTATAGTTTCTCATCTATTCGATATCGCCCGCCAGCAGCCTGTCCAATATAATCGATGCGGCTGAGCGCACGGACAGATGATTGTAATCCGTCTTCCCCGTAATCGGAGCTAGCCGGTAGTCTGCAGCCGCCATAAATTGCTCGCTTAATCCCCAGGCAGTGCCAAGTGCAAGCAGGTATACCCCGTTTCCGTATTTCAGCGCTTTTTTAAACTCCCCGAATCCAAGCTGGCCGGGGGCGCCTTGTGCGCTGGTAACCACTATACTGACTTGCCTGTCTTCTATCGCCCGGATTTCATCGGTGACTTTCTCCAGGTCATCTTTTAAACTGATAAGAGAAAGCGCCTCTTTACGGTCCGGATTGTATGTGGCGCCAGCCCCGCCTATCCAGTGATTTATAATTTTGCCGGCAAATTCCCGCTGGTCTTCCAGGGGGGTGACCACGTAAAAGCCGCCGACTCCGTATGTCCTTGCCGCTCGAGCAATATCGTGTAAGTCTATGCTGGTAACAGCAGATGCAATGGCTTTACCGTCCTTGTTTTTCACCGGGTAGTGCAGAAGCGCCAGGTAAAGGTTACTCCCAGACAAGTGATTCAAGATAGCGGCACCATTTTTTTACAATCTGTTTCTCCCGGTCTGTCAACCCGGTTTTTTCCAGCAGATCCGGACGCTTTAAAAGCGTATGCATCAGCGCAGACTCGCTGCGCCAGTTTTCAATTTCCCGGTGATTGCCTGATAAAAGGACTTCCGGGACTTCCATGCCCTCAAAATCGCGGGGCCGGGTATAATGCGCATGCTCCAGCCGGCTGCCTGAAAACGAATCAAACTCTGCTGCATCTTTGGCCCCCAGGGCGCCGGGGATGTAGCGGGTTACAGCATCGATTATCACCATGGCGGCCAGTTCGCCGCCGGTCAACACGTAATCGCCTATGGATACCTCATCATCTATAAGCGTTTCGCAAATCCGTTCATCAATTCCTTCATAGCGGCCGCAAACAAAAATCAGGTCTTCACACTCTGCGTACTGCCAAGCTGTGTGCTGGTCAAAACGGCGGCCCTGCGGACTTAAAAGCACTGTGCTGGCATTGGGTCGCCGTTTTTTGGCTTCCCTGATGGCCGCAGCCAGCGGTTCCGGCTTCATGATCATTCCGCTGCCGCCGCCGTATGGGCGGTCATCAGTGACCTTGTGCCGCCCTTGCGCATAATCCCGGATATTGACCGGGGTTATCGAAATCCGACCGCTTTCAACTGCCCGGCCGATGATACCGCTTGCGGCAAAAGTCTCCAGCATTTCGGGAAAGATTGTAAGCACGCAAAAGTCCATCTCTCTTTCCCGAAATCCCTCTACAGCCCCTCGGGCATTTCCACCAGTATTTTTCCGGCTTCCAGGTCAATGTTTAAAACAACGTCTTCTATGGCCGGAACCAAGCGCTCGCTCTCATTTCCCCTGACCACGAAAACATCATTTGAGCCTGTTTCAATCATTGTCTCAACCCGCCCGATAAAGCCTTTTTCAGTATCATATACGTCCAGCCCGATCAAGTCACACCAGTACCAAGTGTCAGGCTCGGCCGGCGGCAATTCCGAACGGGGCAGAAACAGGCGGGAACCCGCCAGCGCCTCTGCCTGGCTGCGGTCTTCCACAGTCTCAAATCCGACGCGTACCACCTTTTTGTAGACCCGGGCCTGTTTTAATTTATAAGGCGAGGCTTTTTGGCCGGGCGGCTCCACCAGGACCTCTTTACCGGGACTCAGGTGGGTCTGCTCATCAACGTAAGGATAAACCCTGACTTCTCCTTTAATCCCGTGCGCACCTGTTATTTTACCGATAAGGAGAAGTTCGTCAGGCTTCATAGCCTCATTCTTCGATGATTTCCAGTACGGTTCGTTTCTTGACTTTTGCAGAGGCAGCATTAAGTATTGTCCGCATGGCCCGGGCGGTGCGGCCCTGCTTTCCGATCACCTTCCCCAGGTCTTCCTTGGCCACCTTAAGCTCCAGAACCGCGGTCTGACCTCCTTCAACCTCGGTTACTGTCACATCATCAGGATTGTCCACAAGCGCCTTTGCGATGTACGCGATCAGATCTTTCATTTGCCCCCTCTCCTTTTGGCTGCTGGAATTTTCGGATTCGCGGAAAAGCACTTTTATGCAGATTTCAGCGCTTCATAAAAACCCTTTTTTCTTAAAAGGCTGTTGACTGTATCTGTAGGAATCGCTCCCTTGTCCATCCAGTAGGCAACCCTGTCGTTTTTCAACGTGACTTCGTGAGGCTCGACCATGGGGTTGTAAGTTCCCACGGTTTCAAGGAACCGTCCATCTCTGGGATAGCGGCCGTCTGCCACGACTATGCGGTAAAACGGTTTCTTTTTCGCGCCATGCCTTGCCAATCTGATTTTTACTGCCATTTGCCTGCCTCTCCTTAAAACGGCATCATGTTTCGGGGCATACCCCGCATGCCGCCCTTGTTGATTTTTTTCATCATCTTTAATACCTGGGTGTAGTTTTTCAGGAGCTTGTTGACATCCTGAACGTTCGTTCCGCTCCCCCTTGCAATCCGCTTTCTTCTGCTGCCGTTTAAAATATTGTGGTTCCGCCTCTCGGCAGGGGTCATAGAGTTGATGATGGCCTCGATTCTTACAAGTTCCTTATCATCTACCTGCAGATTATTCAACTGCTTGTTTTTGCTTACCCCCGGGATCATCTTGATAAGATCATTGATAGATCCCATTTTTCTTACCTGAGACATCTGATCACGAAAATCTTCCAAGGTAAATTCATTCTTGCGCAGCTTTTTCTCAAGCTCTTCAGCCTTTTTCTCATCGACAGCACCCTGGGCCTTCTCGATAAAAGAAAGCATATCGCCCATGCCCAGTATGCGCGAAGCCATCCGGTCCGGATGAAACGCCTCCAGGGCGTTTGTCTTTTCCCCTACGCCGATAAATTTCACCGGCTTGCCGATTACCGCCTTTATCGACAGCGCTGCCCCGCCCCTGGCGTCACCGTCCATCTTGGACAGAATCACACCGCCGAGATCCAGTGCCTCGTCAAAGGATTGGGCCATATTGACCGCGTCCTGGCCGGTCATGGCATCGGCAACCAGCAGCACATCAGAGGGGTCTATGGCCTTCTGGATGGCTGAAAGTTCATCCATTAATTCCTGGTCCACATGCAGGCGGCCGGCAGTGTCTATGATCAATGTATCACAGCCTTCCGAAGGCGCCTTCTGCCGGGCCTTTTTGGCAATCTCCACCGGGTCCATATCTGTGGAAGCCGGATAAACCGGGACAGAGAGCTGTTCGCCCAGTTTCCTGAGCTGGTCTATAGCAGCCGGACGGTACACATCAAGGGGGACCAGGTAAGGCTTCCTGCCTTCCTTGCGCAGGTGCACCGCAAGCTTTCCGGCAGTGGTTGTTTTACCCGAACCCTGCAGGCCTGCCAGCATTACGGACTGCGGCGCGGGCCCGGAAAGATTGAGCCCCTCATTTTTCGCACCCATCAGGGCGGTCAATTCTTCATTTACTATCTTGATAACCTGCTGGGCCGGCGTCAGGCTCGAAAGTACCTCTTGTCCCACGGCCCTTGCCCTGATATCGGCTATCAGCTGCTTTACCACCTTGTAATGGGCATCGGCTTCCAGCAGCGCCATGCGCACTTCGCGCAGTCCCTCCTCGATATTTTTCTCAGAGAGTTTGCCGTGCCCCTTTAATTTTTTAAAAACCGAGCCGAGCTTATCGCTTAAGTTATCAAACATAGTACCGATTCTGTTTTGGCCGAAAAAATGAATCCGTTGAAATTAATATTTGCATATCGCAATGTCAAGTATAATAATATGTTTTCCTATATATGTACAGGCAAAAGTAGATGGCTTCGTAAAAAGTCCAATATCTGCGTTGCGCGTCCATCCCTGCGGAATTTCACGTACGATAAAGTACGCTGCATTCCTCGGTATTTGCGCGCCTTGATCTTGAACTTTTTACTTTGCCATCACAAAACAGACTTTTTATGCGACTGTCAAAGTGAAAACCCTGAAAAAGCAACGTGTGAATAAATTCAAAGCTTCTAAATTTATTATACTTATTATATAACCGAGCCAATGACAATTCAACCCCAAAAAACAGCCTCAAAACAAGACATACAAAATCTTGATCGCCAGGAGCTTGTGGATTTTTTTGAAAGCTTTGCCATGCGCAGCTTCCGTGCTGATCAGGCCCTGCGCTGGATCTATTCCCGAAGGGCGAAGAGCTTTGACGAAATGACCGATCTGGCCAAAGATGCCAGAAGCCTGCTGACCCGGCACTTCTATATAAGCCGGCCTGCAGTACAGGAAAGGCAGACCGC
Organism: Desulfobacterales bacterium; assembly: GCA_018334855.1. Classification (GTDB taxonomy): domain Bacteria; phylum Desulfobacterota; class Desulfobacteria; order Desulfobacterales; family Desulfosalsimonadaceae; genus Desulfosalsimonas. The sequence goes on from JAGXLE010000028.1 coordinate 8,096, forward strand.
GCAAGACGGAACCTGCAAATTCCTGCTATCCCTTCAAGACGGAAATTCCGTTGAATCAGTCCTGATCCCTGAAAAAGACCATTACACCCTATGTATTTCCACGCAGGTTGGATGCGCCATGGGCTGCAAGTTCTGCATGACAGGAAAAACCGGCCTGACCCGCAACCTGAGTCGCTCCGAAATAATCGGCCAGGTGATCGCAGCCATGGACGAGGCGGATGCCGGGGGCGGCATGCGGCTGTCAAACATCGTATTAATGGGCATGGGAGAGCCGCTGGCAAACTACGAAAACGTGACAGGCGCGATAAATGTTATCACCAACAGCGACTGGGGTCTGAAATTTTCCACGCGGCGGGTGACTCTTTCCACAGCAGGGCTGGCCGACCGATTCAACGATCTGGCCCGTGACAGCCGCATCCGGCTGGCGGTATCCCTAAATGCCGCAGACAATGATACCAGGGACAGACTTATGCCGATAAACAGAACCATTCCCGTGGAACGGCTAATTGATGCCTGCGCCAGATACCCTCTGCCTCCCAGGGACAAGATCACCTTTGAATACATACTAATAAAAGGGGTAAACGATTCGGAAAAACAGGCCTACAAACTGGCTAAACTTCTCCGCCCCGTCCGGGCCAAAATCAACCTGATCCCGTTTAACCCCCATCCGGGATCGCGGTTTGAGCGCCCGGGCATGGATGCAATAGAAGCCTTCCAGTCCGTTCTGACAAAGAAAAACTACACCGCCATTATCAGGTGGAGCAAGGGCACAGACATTTCAGCAGCCTGCGGACAGCTTAAGGGGGGTAAAAAAAACACTGACTGAAACCGTTTCTGTGATATGGCAGGCAGGCCTGAAAAATCCTTGAAACATTGCATGCTTCCGGTTTAATTTGATCGTACTTTTGAACTTCGTTCACGGGGTATATAATACTCTGTAAACACCCAATGCCGCAAATTGTGAAAGGAGTGCCGCCATGCCCGATGAGTACACAATCAGGGGAGTAAAGGATGTCGAAGAACTCGAAAAGATTCCCTATACAGAACGCGTAAAGGAAAATAGCACCACGAAGCTGCTGGAAAACGGAGCAAAAATAAATCCTGATGCACCGGCAATAAGCTTTATTCTAAACGGCGATACCTATGATCAGCCCTCGGTTATTTCCTACAGCCAGTTTATAGGCAAAATACGACAGACCGCCAACATGCTCTACGATCTTGGCATAAGACCGGGCGACGTAGTCACATACGTGCTGCCCAATCTTCCCCAGACCCATTATGTGCTGTGGGGCGCTGAAGCCGCAGGTATCGCCAATCCTATCAATCCGCTTCTGGAACCGGGCACCATAAAAGACATTTGCACCTCTGCAAACACAAAGGTTCTTGTCGCACTCGGGGAAATGAGCGGAACTGACATATGGCAGAAAATCGATTCCATCCGCAGGGAAATCCCCACCCTCGAATACGTGGTACGGGTCATGGGCCCTTCGGATAAGTCTGAAAACATCATCGGCTATGACGAAGTTGTTGAATCATACCCTGCAGACCGCTACACGTTTGAAAGAAATATCGACCCGGATGAAATCGCATCGCTTTATCACACCGGGGGCACCACGGGAACGCCCAAGCTGGCCCGCCGAACACATTACAACGAAGTGGTGATGACCTATGATCTTCACATCATGGGAGGAATAACAAGCAGTTCCACCCTGCTCTGCGGGCTGCCCCTTTTTCACTGCAACGGGACACTGGTGACCGGACTCTGCCCGTTTTCCTTCGGCGGCCACGTGATAATCCTGTCTCCATTGGGATACCGCGATCAGAGCATCATGAAAAACTTCTTCAAAATCGTGGAAAAATACCAGGCTGAAACCTTTTCCGCGGTGCCGACAGTACTATCCGTTCTTCTTGATATGGAGGTTG
>JAGXLE010000029.1 GCA_018334855.1 Desulfobacterales bacterium
GGGAATTTGTTTAAAAGATAAACATTATACTCCCCAAGCACTATCGGAAGGAAAAGCAGCAGCAGAATGATTATTATTGCGGCGGCGGTATTTTTATAATTTTTCACCATAGAGCCCCTCCGGTTTGGCAATTAAAACCACTATGAAGAGAAGATAGGGGATCGCCAGGGTAAAACTGGGGACTAACAGAGTGCCCATAGACTCACCGATCCCGACAAGAAGCGCTGCGATAAAAGCCCCCGGGATGCTCCCCAGGCCTCCCATGACGGTGATTATGAAGGCATAAATAATGATATGCTCCCCCATTCCCGGCGAAGCCGAAGAAATGGGAAGAACCAGGGACCCTCCGAAACCGGCAAGGCATGAGCCAAGAAAAAAACAGGAAGCATAGAGAAGATGCGGGTTGATCCCGGAGGCCTCGGCCAGTTCAATATCCGAGGTCAGTGCGTTTATCATCTTGCCCCACAGTGTTTTTGTAATCACCAGGTACAGGAGAATGGCGATAAAAATGCCCATCAGGATAACAATAATTGAAAAAATCGGGCATATTCTTCCCATGATCTTGACAAAACCCAGGTTCAGAGAAGGCATCATTTGGGGAACCGTGCCCCATACAAACCTGGTCAGATCATTGAAAATCAGCACCAGCCCATAGGTCAGTATGAGCTGAAAAAGAATGTGGAGGGAATAGACTCGCTTTATAAAAAGCCTCTCGCAGATAACTCCTATTATGCCGGCCCCCACTATACCCACCGCCATTGCAGCCGGAAAACTGCCCAGCACGTTGAAGGCAGTCAGGGTGAGGTAGGCCCCGAGCATGTAAAAGGCTCCGTGAGCGAAGTTGAGCACTTCTGTGACACCGAAGGTAAAGGTCAGGCCCACCGATACTATCCAGTACAGCATGGCGCTGGAAAGTCCCATTATCAGTTGAAAAACAATAGACTCCAGGCTCATATTTTTTCCCCGCACTCAAAATTTTTATTTGCCGGTGCAGAAACCAGGGTCCCTCCGGAAAGCCATGCTTTCCGGAGGGGTTTTGCCCTATACTTCCACAAACGGCGGATATGCTTCAATTGGCGGTGTCTCCTTAAACGGCGGACTCGGATAATACATCTGCGCAGGTGCGCTGATGAAGTTTTCCAGAACAGGTATGGGATAATTCGGGTCTCTTTTGAGCTGACCAAAAGGTACCTCGTATATGGCCTGATGATCCTCTTTGCGCAGGTAGAGTGCTCCCATCGGGGTATATAGCGGCATGTCTTCAAGAAGGCTGATGTGGGTATCTACGTCGAGTGTGCCCGACATTTCAATCAGCCGCTTGATCAGGTATACCGCTGAATAAGAAGTCGCACCGCTGTATGCCGGGAACTGGTTCCATTTCTTGTAATGGGCTTTGACAAAGTGCTGATTAAGCGGAGTGGGAGGATACTGCCAGACATATCGCCCGGAAACCCAGCATCCTTCCGGATATTCGCCGCCGATCGCCTCCATGGCGTCTATGGATGATCCCATGGGATTGATCCAGGCATATCCGTCCTTGTACTTGATAGAGTTGAAAAGGCCCATCTGAAGTGCCTGTCTGACAAAGGTAAACAGGTCGATGCCCCATTCAACCGTGTGAATCCCCTCGGGGTTCTTGTTCATGATCGAGGATATGTGCGGCTTGAAATCTGTTGTCCCGATGCTGGCCCAGGCCTTTCCGACGAATTCCGCGTCCGGTCTAAGCTTTTTAAGCGTTTTCTTGAAAAGTTCCCAGGAGGCGTAGCCGTATTCATAATCCGGGTGGATCCCCGCCCATCTTTTGATCGGCAGCTTTGAAGCAACAATTCCCGCCATTATGCCGTCCTGGTAAACCGGTGCGCTCAGCCTGAAAACGTGCTTGTTGCCTTTTTCATACACGTTTTTTTCTGTCAGGTTGTGGGTGGCGGCATGGGTGACAAAAAGGAGCTTGTTTAACTCGGGCATGACCTCGGACAGCCCGAGAACGACCCCGCTTGAATCAACCCCGATTACAAAATCGCATCCTTCCGAAACCATGCGCCTGGCCTGCTTGATGGCTTCTGCCGGGTCGGCCGCCGAGTCCTTGTAAATAATTTTTGCCTTTCCTCCGGCAATGCCGTCGGCCTTGTTGATCTCCTCTTCGGCAAGCTTGGAGCCCCTTTTCTGCAGTTCCCCGTAGGTGCCGAAAGGACCGGAGAAAATGGCGATATGGCCGATCTTGATTTCATCCTTGATTTTTTTGGTCTTTTTTTCCTTGCCAAAGGCGGTGTTTACCATGGGTCCGGCAACCAGGGCTCCCGCACCCATAAGGCCCGCCTTTTTCAGGAAATCTCTTCGTTTTTCAGAATAACTCATAACCCCCTCCTTCTTTTTTGAATGCGTTTGAATACAAGAATTGCAACCGGCATTCAGTCGTTATTACAAGCTGCAATCACCTCCTTTCGCCAGACCGGAGTTTGTGATGGACAAGATTTTATTTATCCGGCAGGATTTCCTGCTTCATCCCATCCGCGCGCCTTGTAATATTCTTTCAGGAGGGTATCCATCTGCTCTTCTGTTATTATCTGCCCGGTTTCCGGAAGCACCTCCCTGTGAAAACGCTTGGGCAGGGTGTCATCCTCGGGCGTCAGCCCTTCCCTGATGTTGAACCTGCGGGCATTGTCTGTAACATTTGCCGCAAGTGCGCGCATCTCATCCTTGTCCATATCAAGCCCGGTAACAGCCTTGATCATTCTGCCGAGCTCCTCCCACTGGTACAGGTCCCGGTAAAAGCGGCACAGTACCAGGCAGTCAAAAACCGTGAGCCGGTCTTCCCATTCCGCAAACATTTCGGCCTTGCCCTCGATCTGATCACGGTCGATCATGCCTGCCAGCTCGGGCTTGTAAAAGGTGGCCCTCAGGTGGCAGGCTCCCCGGTCGCTGGTGGCATAAGAAAGGCCCATCCCCTTTAACACCCTGGGGTCGTAGCCGGCGGGCTCCAGGCCTTTGACGTGAACCGCCGTCTCTTCCATTGACCATTTTTTTGCCGCCTGCTTTATGCCGCCTGCCAGATCGGCCCCGATACCACGCTTAAAGGCTATGTCTTCGAGCAGCCGGGCTATCTTGTCCACCTCACCGTAGTCTATATCAAGGTCTATTTTTTTCCGCCTGGCGGCCTCTATGGCAAAGCCAGCCAGGTTGCCCGCGGTTATGGTATCTATTCCCAGCCTGTCGCATATGTCATTTAAATAGGCTATCTCTTCAATGTCTGCCACTTCGCAAAGACCGCCGAATGCAAAAATGGTTTCATATTCCGGTCCTTCTATCTTAAGGCCCTTGTGCCTGCCCTGTTTTACCGTGGAAAGTCTGCCGCAGGCCATAAAACACTGCAGACATGCGTGAGCCTCGACCTCGCACCGCTCGTGCAGGGCTTCGGCATTAATCTGTTCCCTGTGTTCAGCCCGCCCCAAACTCCAGTACCGGGTGGGAAATCCGCCTGCCTCGTTTAAAATATCAACAAGCATGGGGGTTCCCATGGTTTTGTAGGCATGGACCCCCTTGTCTTCCTTGGATATTGCGGTCAGCTCCCTGGTAAAGCTTTTCACCTGCTCCTCGTCTGCCGGCTTCTTTTTTTGGTTGCCCCGGAATGCAATTGCCTTGATGTTTTTTGAACCCATCACTGCACCGACACCGGTTCGGCCCGCAGATCGCCAGTAGTCGTTTTCGATTACCGCAAAGGTCACCAGGTTTTCCCCGGCCGGTCCTATGGTGATTACCCCGCAGTTTCCGGCTTCCGGCCTGTTGTCTTTGATCCAGGCGCGGACCCGGTCCTCGGTTTCATAGGTTTCCAGGCCCCACAGGTCGCCGGCATCGTGGAATACGACCTGTTGATCGCTTATTTCCAGCCATACAGGTTCGGGGCTTGCCCCGTGGATGACAAACGCGTCAAAGCTTGTCCTTGCCATGCGCGCGGCAACGGTTCCGCCGGAATAAGACTCAGAAAAGAATCCTGTCTGGGGTGATTTTGTGAAAACTCCGTACCTGCACGAGCCCCATACCGGGGTACCAGCGGTCGGTCCGGCAGCGAATATCAAGTGATTTTCAGGGCTTAAAGGATCGAGTTTCGGGGTGTTTCTTTCCAGCAGCAAGTGTGCTCCCAAGCCTTTGCCGCCCAGGGTTTGTTTGAGTATCTCATCGGGGATGTTTTCTTGTGCTGAATCGCGGCTGGTGGCATTAATGTTTAAAATGGTGTTATAAAAGCCGAACATAAAAGCGTTCCCCCTTTTTCTATACGCTTTTTTGTGCCCGTTTTTTCTGCCGGATCTGCCTCCGGCAATATCAGAGCACGGATTCGTAAATCTGTTTGGCGTCTTCCAGCGTGAGCCTGCGCGGGTTGTTTGCCAGAAGACGGGTTACCTTCATGACTCCTTCCGCCAGTGCCGGAATATCCTGTTTTTTAACGCCGAAATCGCTTAAGTGCGAGGGAATGTTTAAATCCTTGGTCAGTGTCTCCAGCGCTTCAATCATGGTTTCGGCTGCATCCCGCAGGCTCATATGTCCGGTGCGCTGCCCGAAAAAGGCGGCAGCATTTGCAAATTTCTCCATGTTGCCCAGAAGATTGAATTTCATCACCGGAACAAGCATGATGCTGTTTGCCATTCCATGAGGAATGTGGAACTCTGCGCCGATGGGATAGGCAAAGGCGTGCACAGCCGTGACCCCGGCATTGGCAAATGCCATGCCCGCAAGCAAGCTCCCCTCCATCATGTTGGCCCTTGCCTCGATGTTTTCCCCGTCTGCGTATGCCTTGCGTATGTTCTCATAAACCAGCCGCATGGCTTTTTCCGCTATCATATCAGTAAAGGGCGTGGCGTTTTTCGAGGTGTATGCCTCAATCGCGTGAATCAGCGCGTCCATTCCGGTTGCAGCCGTGGTCTCCGGGGGAAGTCCCATGGTAAGTTCAGGATCGAGTATGCAGGCGGACGGGAAAAGATAGGGACTTACAATGCCTTTTTTGAGTTTTTCCTTTTCGTCCGATAAAATGGCTATCGGCGTGACCTCGCTTCCTGTGCCTGCGGTGGTGGGCATGAGTATGGTTGTAAGGCCCTCCTGCGGGATCTGGTCAATGCCGAAAAAGGAATTGACCGATCCATCGTTGGCTGCGCTGACTGACGCCACTTTTGCAATATCGAGCGGCGATCCTCCGCCTATTCCTATTATCGTGTCAGCACCTGCCTGCTTTATCTTGTCTGCGGCTTTTTCCACTATTTCATATCTCGGATCCGGCTCTACCTCAGAAAATATTTCAACCTCGAATTTCCCAGGCTCCAGGATTGTTTCTATTTTTGATATAATACCCGCCTCAACCAGGCCGGGATCCGTGATTATCAGAATTTTTGAGGCATTGAGCCTGTTTAGTTCCTGCGGAAGCTGGTTTACCGAGCCGGTGCCCAAAACGATCCGCCTTGTGGTTTGAAAGACATTTATGCCAGTCATGGTTCCTCCCTTGATGCCGGTATTTCTTCTTATTTGCCCACCATGGTCAGCAGTTTTTCGCTTTGAAGGATTTCCTCAGAGGTGCCCTCGAAATAGATTTCACCTCTTTCAATAATATAGGCGCGGTGCGCCACCCGGGAAGCATTGTAGATGTTTGATTCGGCAATTAAAACCGAGATATCCAGATCGTCGCGGATGCTTTTTATGGCTTCGGAAAAGCCTTTGATAATACGGGGTGACAGGCCTTCCAGGGATTCGTCGAGAAGCACCAGAGAGGGGTTTAAAGCCAGGGCCCTGGCAATGGACACCATTTTTTTCTCTCCCCCGCTGAGATTCTCCGCCTTCCGGTTGTAGAGGTCTTTGATGGCCGGGAAGATGTGGAAGGCCTTTTCCATGTCAAAAGAGCCCGAGCGTTCCGTTTTCTGGGATATCCAGAAGCCGAGGTTAATATTTTCGGCCACGGAAAGCTGGGGAAAAAGTTTTGAATCCTCCGGGGAATACCCGATTCCCATCAGCACGCGTTCCCGCGGGGTAATGTTTGTAATATCCTGATCCTTAAAAATAATTTTGCCATCCTGAGGGGTATACAGACCTAGTATGTTTTTTAGCACAGAAGTCTTTCCTGCTCCGTTTCTGCCCAGGAGGCTGACTATTTCGCCTTTGTCCGCGTTTAAGCTACAGGAGCGCAGGATTTGGGAATGAGCAATACGGCAGTCGAGATTTTCAGCTTTAAGCAGCATATTTATGCCCCAATTCCAAAAAGGATTTCCTTTACCTCAGTTTGGTCCATGACGTCTCTGGGATTTCCGGTGGCAATAATTTTTCCTTCGCTTATGACGAGCAACCTTTCCGTATAATCTATCACGATGTCCATGTCGTGTTCTATGATCATGCAGGCTATCTGTTCTTTTTTAAGGGCGGAGACTATGGTTTCCATAACCTTGAACTTGTTGTTGGTGGCCACCCCGCTGGTCGGCTCGTCGAGCAGCAGAAATTTAGGTTTTAAGGCAAAGGCCATGGCCGAATCCAGGATCTTTTTCTCCCCTTCTGCAAGCTCGGTGGGCAGAAGATCCTTTCTGTCTGCCAGGCCGAAGGTTTCCAGGATATTTAAGGCTTCATCTGTGATTTCCCTGTAATGATCCGCCGGCAGAATCATGCTTTTTAATTTGCCGTAGACCGAAAAAAGGCAGACCCGCACGTTTTCCAGCACGGTATTGGCGTCAAAAAGATTGGTGATCTGGAAATTTCTGGCAATGCCTTTACTTATACGCTGATAAGGTGATGAATAAGTAATCTCCTGTTCAAAAAATCTAATTTGACCGCCTGTGGGCAGTATATGGCCGCTGATTAGATTGACCAGGGTGGTTTTGCCTGCCCCGTTGGGACCCACCAGGCTGACAATTTCGTTTTTGCCGACTTTTAACTCTGCAGAGTCAATAATTCGGGCTCTTCCGAACTCCTTTATCAGGTTGTCTACTTCCAGCATTCAGGAACTCCCCCCTGCTTTCTGTTTTTTCAGCCTGGCGTACAGGCCCGAAATCCCGCCGCTTATGCCCTGTGGCAGCAGGAGCACCAGCAGGATAAGAATCACGCCCAGGGCGAACTGCCAGTATTGTGTCCAGGACTTTAAGTACAGCTGAAGGTATGTAAAAAGTACAGCTCCCACAAGGGGACCTTCAAATATCGTGAATCCCCCGAGAAGGGTCATAAAGACAATCTCCCCGGAAAAGATCCATTCTGCAAGCTCCGGGGTGACATGACCGTTGATAAAGGAATAAAGAGCCCCGCCGAGCCCGGTAAACGCGCCTGAAACCAGAAATGCATACCATCGGTATCTTTTGATCCGGATGCCGATCATCTCGGCGCGCACCTCGTTGTCCCTGATGGACTGAAGGGTCTTTCCGAAAGGCGAATTCACTATGGCCCACATCACTATTACACACAGTGCAAACATGCAGACCAGGAAATAGTAGTAGGGCCCGGACAAAAACTCGAACCTTTTGACCCCTTCGTAGGATTTTCCGAGCATTACGGGCAACGCTATGTGAATGCCGTCAGAGCCGCCCGTAATATGGTAAAATTTTAAAAGCAGCGTGAATATAACCATGGAAAAGGCCATGGTTATGATTGCAAAGAATATGAACGTATGCCGGACGCAGAGATAGCCGAAAATGGCGGCGATGATAAGCGATACAATTATGGCGGCCGGAATAATGAGTTCTATCCTGTAAAGGGAGGGCACGTATTCGTATATCATGCCCACGGTGTAGGCTCCGACAGCGAAGAGGGCTCCGTGCCCGAAAGAAAGCAGTCCGGTATAACGCAGCAGAAGGTTAAATCCCAGAGCGCATACGCCCAGGGCAAGCCCGGACTCAAACAGCATTATCTGGTAAGGCGAAAGAAAGCCCCCCAAAAACAGCAGAATTATAAAAGCTGCGAGATAGACAATATATCTGGGTCTGGCTAGTACTGTTTTCATATCCATTTATTTGTTTCCAAAAAGGCCTTCGGGTTTGACCACCAGAATTACCACAGCCACGATAAAGAGCAGCGGCAGTTCTATCTCCGGAAAATATGCGACACCGAAAGAACGGGTTTCTCCAACGATAAACGAGCCCAAGAGCGCCCCCCGGAGACTTCCCAGTCCGCCGATAACTACCACTATAAAGGCCCGGATCAGCGGATCCATGCCTATTCCCAGGGTAGCGGGCGTTGTGGGGATAATCAGGGCTCCTGCAAGACCTGCCAGCCCCGCGCCCAGTGCAAAAGCCATGGTGTTTAACCACCGGATCCTTATTCCCATGGCAGTGGCCATTTCCCGGTCCATGGATATGGCCCTGAGCATTATTCCGAGCTTGGTTTTGGAGAGCAGGGCCCAGACTCCTATGCCGGCTCCAAAGCTTACGAGCATGACGAATACAAAGTAGATCGGATAGACGCTTCCGAAGATCTCGATGCTTCCCATGGAGACAAAGGGCGAGGAGGCATAATAGGCCTGCCCGCCGAATATCATTTGGAGCAGGCCTTCTATGGCGAGCATGGTTCCGAAGGTTATCAGGAGCTGGTATTCCAGAGTCCTGTTATACATGGGTCTTATGAAAGAGATTTCCATCAGAAGGCCGCACGCCCCAGCAATGCCGATGGCGATCACAAGACCTCCGGCAAGTATAAGGAATAAAGAGGCACCCGCCAATAAGCTCCCTATGAGCCATGCCGCCACAAAGGCTCCTATGGCATACAGGGCGCCATGAGCCAGGTTAAGGATGCCCATGACGCCGAGTATGATGTTAAGCCCCAGAGAGGTGAGAAAGACAAATGAAGTAAAATACAGCCCGTTTAAAATATAGATCAGAATCTGTTCCATGGCTGCTCCCTGTTGCGAGTAAGGCGCGGCTTGTCGCCCTCCCTGGTTTCAGCTTTAAGATTTCCAGCTCTCTATCCAGTCCAGGGTCCTGATGCCCACCGGCGGATTCACTTCGGGAGCCGGAAATACCGAGCTTTCATCGGGGTCCAGGATGGGGAAGTCAAAGGACTTGACCTTCTTTGTCTCCCCGACCAGCACGTCTTCGCGGGCGTTGTGATCTCCTCCTATGTTGAGAATTCCCGAGGGGGTTTCAAAGGAAAGGTTGGTTGCCGCAAGAGCGATTTCCTTCTTTGAAGGCCAGCCTCCGACCAGGGAGACCGCTTTTTCCACTGCATGCTTGTAGCCGTAGATCGCCTGGTACGCATGATAGCACGGGTAAGAAGGATACTTCCCGTATTCTTTTTTATAGCTTTCCACAAACTTCTTGTTAAGCGGCCATTTGTCCTGCGGGGGATACAGGAAATAGTGGGTGCCTGCACAACAGACTATCTGGCCTTCGGGAAATCCTTCCCCCACTTCCTGGGGATAGGGCTCTCCGCGCGACATTGCCATTTGGGCCTTTTTAAACAGCCCCATTCCTATGGCCTGTTTTGTAAAGGTAACCGCATCGCCGCCCCACATGGAGGAATGAATTATTTCCGCGCCGGATGCCAGAAGCGAGGAAATATGTGCGGTGTAGTCTTTGTTAAATATCTGGGGCCACAGCACCTTTACCACTTCAACGTCTGGCATCAGCTTTTTGATGGCATTTTCAAAAATCATCCAGGAATCCCTGCCCCAGGCATAATCCTGGTTAATGCCGGCGACTTTTTTCACGTTCGGATAATGATCCTTAATGTACCTGGCAAGGGCAATATTATCTATTGCCAGGTGGGCGGCAGTGCGAAAGCCCAGGCCGTACTTGGGCACTTCGTAAGGCGATTTGTCCTCTTCCATCAGTACGTGGGTGCCGCAGTCATAGGCAAAAATCAGGCCGCCCAGTTCGTCGCTTAAGGGGAGAATTGCCTTGCAGTCCGCAGAGGAGATGTAGCCCAGGATGATATCGACTTCCTCTGAGAGGATCAGTTTTCGTGCCAGTTTTACCTGTGCATCCGTGCCGCCCGCTTCGTCATAGCTTTTCAGTTCGATTTTCCTTCCCGCTATTCCGCCCTCTTTGTTGATCTGGTC
>JAGXLE010000262.1 GCA_018334855.1 Desulfobacterales bacterium
CGGTGGCCAGGCACGGATAGCCCTCCCTGGCGGTGAGCCGGTTTAAAAAATGCCGCTTGAGCTTGCCGCAGACCGCACAGATCTTGTAGTGCAGGATGTCGTAGATCTCGGGCAGGCTGAAGCCGAACTCCTGCTTCAGGCTGTATTCGGACCACGGCAGGCCCCGGGATGCGGCAAACCCGGCCACCGCCTGCCTGGATGCATCCGCATACCCTTCCACGCCGAGGTTGAGATGCAGGCCCCGGGTCTCAAACCCCAGATCGTCGAGCACCGCCCAGGCCGTCAGGGAATCCTTGCCCCCGGATACGGCCACCATCAGCGGGGTTTCTTTTTCCGGCCCGGCCTTTTTAATGCCTCTTGTGACCGCGGTCCGGAAAAAGTGCAGAAAGCATGCTGTACAGAACCGGGAATTGTGCGAAGGCAGGGACACAGACGCCCTGGCCCGGCACCGGGTGCACTTGGCCTGAGGCGGCATTTTCGGCAGATTTTCCTGCATACCAGACCCCCGGTTCCCGGTTTACAACGATGCCTGCCGGATGAATTCCCTGAGCTGGCCGGCCGTGTCCTCGGGCGACCAGATCATGAAGGATTCCTGGTACTGATATACCAGCGACGGGGTTTCCGTGCACCACACGTGCGGGGCCATATAAATCCGGGGCGAAATCCGGAGCTGCAGCCAGTGCCCGCGCTGTCCCGGCAATGCCGGCAGCCAGGCCATGTTCAGGCTGTATACACCCTGTTCGTCCAGGTATTTCAGCACCTGGTCCAGAATCCGGGCGGTTTCTTCCAGAGCGTGGTCATCCAGGTCAAACAGGGTTTGACGCTCGGGAAATACCGCGATTACATCTGTCAGCGCGCTCAGCGAGACAAAATCGGTCAGCCACGTGGTGTGATCTCCCGAGGCCACAAAGCGTTCCATGCTGCGGGTTTCCGCGGCCAGGTAGTCCTCCCAGTAGGGTCGCCCGTGTTCCCGGAAATATTCTTGTCCATCTGAAATCAGGCGTTCCGGGAAGTTGCCCGGGGTTTGCCCGGCATAGACCTGGAGATGGGGGTGCATCTGGCTGGATCCGGCCGCGGGCATGTAGTTCCAGGTGATCAGGCCGTAGGTTTGATTTTTGTCGGCGATGACCCGGTCCAGGTAGTTGCGGCAGTTGGTAAATGCATCCGTGAAAATTTCCGGGGTAAATTCGCTCAGGCGCTTGTGATGCTGGCTGCACAGCACGGCTATGGCGCTGTGGGCGTCATATGGCAGGAGATTGGGAAAAAGCACGGATTCGCCCTTTTCCAGCCTGCCCTCAGGAATCTCGTCCGGATCGAACTTCGGGGTGATGGCAAGAACGTTTTCCGGGCAGAACGGGCAGTTTTTTTCCGAGTCTTCAATGATTTTCTCAAAATCCGGCGCAGGCGGTTTGATGCCGATGAAATGGGCCAGCCGCCCGCTTCTGCCCGTGAGCGGATCCCTGCGGATCTGGCACTTGGCCTCTGTGCGTTCAAAGTTCTGAAACGGATTTAAAAACGCGGCAATCCGGTCCTGTTTTTTGAATTCAATACCCATCAGCAATTTACGGTTACTAAGGGATTTTCATTTTATCCGGTTTCTCAGGTAAAGATTATAGGTTCCCTGATGCAAATTGTAAAGACGGAAGGGATTTTGATACAAAAATTCGCCAGAAATTGCCCCCCTGGATTCGCCAGAAATTGCCCCCCTGGATTTTATAACCAAAATTTGGCAACAGCAATTCGGACATATTCTAAATCCGGTAAAAAAAGTAGCTCTGATTTTCAGAACGGATAAGGCTAAGGCGGCTGGGGATTTTTCGAAGCAGTGATAATAAATTCCAGCAAGTGTTCAAAGCTAATAAAAACTTAATTTTGGGAGGTCTTAGCATTCCCCGTGAATTGCTGACTTAATTTTTTGTTTTTATTCAGGAAACCTTCAAGCTTGACTTCCTGTTCATGTGCTTTCGGGAACGTTTGTTATTTTCCTTGACACTGTTCATACGTTTGATAGATGTTAAAGTATATGAGCTAATATAATACCTGCCGTTTTATAATTCACCTCCTAACACTGGGGACTCAACGACACAAAGCTCTATACGCTGTATGAACCGAATTTAGTAGCTTTTCGAGCTTTTGCTGCTATTATTCAACTTAATCCAAACATCGCATCTTTAAATTTCAAGCAGTTATATTCTGGTGATGGGCATTTTTCACGTAGATGGGACAGAAGTGACCTCCTAAATATAAGTATAAACCCCGCTACACTAAAATTTTGCTCCAAAGGATTGAACTGAATGGATATATTGATTCAGGTGATTGTGACGGGCATTGCAACCGGCGGTGTTTACGGTCTTATCGCGCTGGGGTTTGTTCTTATTTATAAGGCGACAAGCGTCCTGAATCTGGCCATGGGTGAATTCATGACCCTGGGGGCTTTTGTCTGTTTCACAGTTCTGTCTCAACTAGACGCCCCTTTTTATCTCGCCTTTGCCCTGACTCTTGTCTGTGCGTTTATACTGGGGGCGGTAGTCGAGCGCCTTGTCTTAAAGCCCCTCATCGGCGAGCCTATCATCTCTGTGATTATGGTTACCATAGGGCTGGGAATTACCCTAAGGGGCATCATGTACATGATCTGGACCCCCACATTCCGCAGTTTCCCACAAATTTTTCCGCCTGAGCCGCTCCAGCTCGGATTTGCCGTGATTCCTTCAGGCCTATGGTGGGGGCTTATTCTGGCTGTTGCCGCCACGGTAAT
>JAGXLE010000030.1 GCA_018334855.1 Desulfobacterales bacterium
GGGGGCTTCATATCCGCCGTTGTACCGGAAAATTCAATGCTGTAACCACCCGGTGCCGCGATTTGATCAATGCGTTTTTTGGCCTTTGCGGTTACCCGGGATATACTCATGTCCTGATTCACTCCGGTTATATCTATGGTGGTCTGCAGCTCTTCCCTGGTAATAAAGGGTTGTTCCCTGTCCTCCTCCACGATGGCCAGACTCCTTAGCGGGACCGGGCCGAAACTGGAATTCACGTAAATATCCTTTATGTCCGCCAGGCTGTTTACATCCGACTGCCGGTATTTTACCCGCAGCGGAATATCGAGGTAACCTTCCAGGCGCATCCTGGTGGCCGGTATTCCCTGCACCGCAGTCTTTAACTCGCCGGACACCTCTTCGGGGGATGTGCCGTAAACCCGGGCCAGTGCAGGATCTACATTTATATCGTATTCTTTTTCGTCAAAGTACCAGCTCCTGCGCACGTCCACAAGCCCGGGCACGCCCTGCAATTTTTGCAGGCTACGATCCGCCAGTTTATCCAGTACTTTTGGATCGGGCCCGCTGATAATTATATTCAGCGGGGCCTTGGTGGTGGCCATGGGGGTTGCCCCGTACTCACTGACCCGGTAACTTTTTATCCCGGGTATTTGCCGTATTTTTTTGCGCCATTTTCCCTGAATCTCCCATATGGAATCCGCTCTTTCGGTCCTGTCCACCAGATGCACGGTAATTTTCGCGGACTGGGCGATTGTCCCGCCGGTGCCGAAGCTTAGCGCTCCGGGCTCTGAACCCACTACGGAAGAAACGGTTTTCACTCCGGGCTGTTCATAAATAATATTTTCCACTTTTTGCAAAATATCTTCCACCTGCCCCAGCGAATCCGTGGCCGGCAGGTTGAATTCAACCACGGAAATCCCGGTATCCATGGGAGGCATGAGTTCTCCTCCCACCAGCGATGGGATCGTTCTTACGCTGATCAGAAAAAAGGCAACAACCAAAACAAGGGTGAGCACCCGCCAGTTCAGGGCTTTTTTTAAAATGAACAAATAGAATTGCCTTATATACCCCACTGCCACATCCACATAAGCAGCCCCCCGCTCTATAAGATTTCCCTTTTTGGTTTTCTCTGACAGCAACCTGGAGGTCAAAAGCGGGACCAGGGTCAGGGATATGAGCAAAGAGGCCAGCAGAGTGGTGGAAATGGTCAGGCTGAGCCGTCCAATAGTCCTCTGGGCATAACCTCCGATAAAGATAATGGGCAAAAGCACTGCCACCGTAGTCAGTGTGCCCGCGGTGTTGGCCAGGGCGATTTGCCTGGTCCCGGAGCTCGAGGCTTCCAGGGCGCTCGGCGAGTCCGGGCCGCGGAAATGGCGATAGATATTCTCCAGAACCACCACCGAGGAGTCAACCACAAGTCCGGTTGCCACTATCAGGCCGGTCAAAGTAATCATGTTCAGGGTATACGGGGACAACCACAGAATAGCCAGGGTGAACAAAAAAGAAAGCGGCAGACTGAGCCCCGCGGTCAGGGCTGCCCGGGTATCCGCCAGGAAAAGAAAGATCACCAGGATTGTCAGTATCACGGCCTGGGTAATTGAGCTGACCATGCCACGCATGTTGATATCTATTAATGGCTGCTGATCCTGGGTGATCTGAAAATCCAGGTTCGGATATTCCGCCTTTAGCTGCGGAAGAAAGGACTTGAACCGCTCGATGGTCTCTACAGTGGGGCCGTTCTGGGGGTTGATGATACCAAGGGCAATCGACTCCTTTTTATTGCCGTGGTAAAGGGACCTGGGTTCCTGTTCTGCCAGGCGTACCTCTGCCAAATCGGACAGCAGCAATTGCCCTTCTCCCCTGCGAAGCAATGGCAGGTTCCGAATGTCCTGCAGTTCTTTGAACTGGCCTGCGGTGCGGATCAGATATTCACTGTCGCTGCTGTACAGGGTTCCGGCAGGAACAGAGATGTTCTGTCTGGAAAGCACCCCGATGACTTCTCCCAGAGAAATATCGTTTGCTGCCAGCTTATCCCGGGAAACCGCAACCTCCACTTCCGGCCTGTGCCCGCCGAAGACATCCACATCCGCAACCCCGTCTAACCGCAGGATCCTGTCCTTGATCTGGTTTTCCGCCAGCAGGCGGATATCCCGGAGACTTTTTACACTCTCTTTTCCGGAGCTGACAGCCAGGGTAAGCAAAGGCCGGGACGTGGATTCGTTTAACTCGTATATGGAGGGAGACTGTGCCCTTTCCGGCAGATCAGACTCAATACGGGCAATGGCGTTTTGAACATCCACAACAGCCTGCCCCGGATCCCTGGTGTATTTGAATTCCACGGTTACCGAAGAGACCTGGTCCCGGCTGGTGCTGCGGATATTTTCCACTCCGCTGACTGTATTGACCTCTTTTTCTATAATCTGGGTGATCTTGTCTTCTATATCCCCTGCACTGGCGCCGGGTTGCTGGGTGATGACCACGACCTGGGGCGGGTTGGTATTGGGGAACAGATCCACCGGAGTACGCACAAATCCGATAATGCCCATGGCAGCTACCAGAAGGACCAGGGCAATCACGGCATAGGGATGATTGAGCGAGGCTCTGGACGGATTCATTGAATAACCTCCACCTTTTCACCTGAAGAAAGCCTGTTCCAGCCCAAAAAGGTGCTTCGAACAACCCGGGCCCCGGGAGAAACGCCCTTAACTGCAACCTTGTCCCCGCTCATCCCCAGCACTTCTATCGGTTTTGCCTGCAAGCGTCCCTTATCCACCGCAAATACGTGCTTCTCACCCCCGGGCGAAGGAATCAGGGAAGAACGGGGCACCAGGGTGACATCCCGCAATTTTTCCACTATCACGGAAACAGGAAAATAAGCTCCCGGAGTTAGGCCCTTCCTGTCTTTTCCTTCCAGCCACACTTCGGCTTTTTTCATCCTGGCCCGGTTCAGGGAGGGATGCACCAGGCTGAGCCTGGCTCTTTTGTCCTGCCCCTGTACGGAAAAAACAACTTCCTGGCCCCGGCTTACATCAGGGAAATCCGCCTGAGGTATATCAAAGGAGAGCTTCAATATTTCCCTGTCCTCAACCTTTAGCAGGAGCTTCGAGGGCGAGGCCATATCTCCGGGATCCACCAGCCGCTCGCTGACAACCCCGTTGTATTGGCTGGTTATTGTATAGTAGTCCAGTCTCGCCCGGAGCTCTTTTTTTTGACTGCGCAGGGAGGAAATACGCTCTTTTATCGCCGTGGTCTTTTTTTTCGCCGCCGTGAGTTTACCCCTTACTTCTGCGGCCTTTTCCGCGACCCTTTCCGCCTCTGAGGCGGAAACCGCATTTTTTTCCAGCAAATTTTGATTACGCTCTTTCTCCGATTCCCAATACCGGTAGGAACTCTCCAGGGCTCTGACCGTGGCCTTGTTTCCGGATAAATCCGCCCCGGCCTCCCGTATTCTGGCCTGGATCGAATCCAACCTGTAGCGTAACTCTTCTGAATCCAATTCAACCAGAATCTCACCGGAATTTACCCAGTCGCCTTCGTCAACGTGCACTGCTTCCACTTTTGCACTGACCTTGGTGGATATCCCTGATTTCAGGGCCGGTCTTACAACACCCAGGTAATCCTTTTTCCTGTGCAGATCTCCTTTTTCGGCTTTCACTACAGTCACCGGCATTGGTTTTCTCCCGTACTCAGGGACCTGCTCCAGTTCCTTTTTTTTCTGAATGACCAAAGACACGGCTCCCGCCAAAACTCCCGCCACTACTACTACAAGCAGAACAATCCTTAATTTTCGTTTCATACATAAACTCCGGATTTACTTTGCCATATCAAAATTGACTTTTTACGGTTCCGTCACCCTTGTTTTGCGCAAAAAATCACAACTGAAACAATAACAACAAAACACTGATTATGCGATACTGTCAATTGACCGGGAAGTCTTTTGGCTCCACATTGCCATATCATGGTCTTTTCTGATCATCCGGGACAATTTTCATATCTTTTACCGCGCGGCGAAAACCATGTACTTGATCCAGGTCAAGTGAAAAAGGCCGTTAACATCTGCCGATCAAAAAGCGGCAAGGAGATAAACAGTGTGGCAAAAATCCTGATTTCCGTGGCAGAAAAGTCTCTACGATCTGATCCGCTAAAGCGACAGGGTGATCACTTTCTAAGCCGGAGATCAAACAAATTCCTTTGGCACCATCTGTTGCCCCATTTCCGGTTATTTGACATCGAGAGCCCCGGGTTTATACTTAAAATTACAAGCAGCCATTTCTAAATCGATATTCAAGATTCAAGGAGGTTCTGGCATGGCCAGACAACTCGGTGTAGTCACAGAAGTCAAAGAAAACAGCGCAATGGTCAAAACCAATCGTGCACCGGCATGCCAAGGCTGCTGCCAGCAAGGCGCCTGTCACATAATGGGCGGGGGAAGGGAAATGGAAGTAGAAGCGCTTAACCTGATACATGCAAAAACCGGGGATACAGTGACATTGGAATACGGCTCCGGCCGCAGACTCGGGCTTTCATTGCTGATCTATATTTTTCCTGTCTTTGCACTGGTAATAGGAGCTGTTATCGGTAATTATCTAGCCCCGGCCCTGGGTGCTGATCCGTCTATGCTTGCCGCAGGAATCGGATTTATCGGACTTCTTATCGCCCTGGGCTTTTTATTGGCACTGGAAAAAAAGGCAAAGCAGTCGGATAAATACAAACCGAGCATAGTCAGGGCAAAGCGCAGCCCCCCGGCCGCCACGGAAAAATGCGAACTGTGTCATTGAGACTCATCCCGCTTCTTGCTTCCTGATAAAAAACATCCGGTGCATTTATTCAGCCAATTGCATGCTTTCTGCCACTTTTGTCCCTGTATATGAGATCATCTGCTTTTACAGTGATTTGCAAAAACAGACATACATTAACTCGGTTTACATTTTCAAACAATTTCAGGATGTAACATTAGTACCCATACTAAACAAAATGCAAATCTAATTTTGCAAATATTAGTAATTCCCTGAATATCTTTGTCCAGTCCGGCGGCAGGATCAAGATTCTCGACTTCGGCCCGGCCTGTCCGGTGGGCACCGAGACCTACGAGTTTTTCGGGATGATGAGCTATAACGCGCCCGAACAGATCTCCGGGGACCCGGGGGATGCCCGAACGGATATCTATTCCCTGGCCGTGCTGGCATATGAGATGTTAACCGGCACAAAACCTTTCGATGAATTCCGCAGCAAGGCGGAATCCGCCGGCATGGACTGCCGTATTTCCACGGGCGAACATCGCCGGTGCTACCGGGACAACACGTAACAGCTCAAAGACCGGGCCAAAAGCCCCGGACCGGCAAACGGCTCAGACGCTGCTGCCGCTTTTGAGAACCGCCGTGGCCCGGATTTCGCACAAAAGCTCGGGCATTACCAGTTCGGTTACGCCCACCGCGGTCCAGGCCGGAAAATTTTCAGGAATGAACCCGGCCTTGACCTTTAAAAATTTGCCGATTTCCTTCATGGAGGCGTGATACGTGACCAGCTCCACTATGTCTTCCAGGCCGGCGCCGGCTTCTGCCAGAACATGCTGCAGGTTGGCAAAGGCCGCCTGCGCCTGGGCCTCGATGCCTTCGGCGACATTTCCGTTCTCGTCAATGCCGACCTGGCCGGAGACCCAGACCATGCGGCCGGCGCAGACCGCCTGGGAAAACTGCATGCGCTGGTATATCTTTTCGGTTCCAGGCGGATTGATCAGGGTTTTTTTTGATGATTCCATAAATTTGATTCCCTTCTTCAGATTTTTCACAATGAGAACCGCTATTCGTCTACCAATCCGTAGTCACGGGCCATGTCCCTGTCAAATGCGGCTTTTCTGGATTCGCAATTTTCGCGGGGGCACAGCTGGCAGTTGAAAAATGTCACTTCCGCGGGGAAAAAAATGCCGGACTCGGTCTTTGCCGGATGCATGAGCATGTTGGGCGCCAGCCGCACGCCGATGGCGGCTTCCACATCGCCGAGCAGTGAAAACAGCGGCCGCTGTTGGGAAAGGGGCCAGTCCTCCAAAGAACCCACACTCATGTAGGAGAGCTTTTCCAGCTTGTATTGATCCTGCAATGCAGTTCGCAGGCATTGAATCGCATCCTGCAGGGCCACGTTAGCAATGGTGTCAAAGTAGTATTGTTCAAGGTAATCGTCACGGCTTCGGGCCATTTCCTCCAGCTCGGGCCCGATGGTAACTACAAAAGGGAAAATCCGGTGCACGGATTCCAGGTTTTTTCGAAGCACCCGGCTTTGAAACCGCACATTTTCGATCATTACGGCATCATCTTCTCTGCCGTCGATATAGCAGCGTTTATACACCGCTCGGGGCCGGAGGAACCCGGCAGCCTGTTTTATTATTTTTTCAACACCTTGCCATTCCGCACTTTCTGTGTCCAGGTGCAGGCGTTTGCGGATTTCCGGGGCGTTGATCTGCGGCTGCAGATTGTCGAGCTTCTTCATGGGTGTGATCTTTAAACCTCCGCATCTTAATTGATGTTACCATAAAAAGGTGATTTCCTCCACCCAATGGTGGTATTCAAATCAAGGCCGATTTGTCCGGGCTGTTTATATTATACGCTTTTTTGTTGACTTAAATCAATGTCCCCGCAATCTTTTAATGAAACAAGCAGTCCAGAAACCCGTTTCTTTGAAACCGAAACCGTATGGAGGTTGTAAAATGAACAAAAGACTGATCCGGGAAAAAATTTACTGGCTGGGAGCCGTGGACTGGGACCGGCGACTGTTCGACTCGCTGATCCCCCTGCCTGACGGCACCACTTACAATGCCTACCTGATAGAGGGAAGCGAGAAAACCGCGCTGCTTGACACGGTGGACCCGCCCATGGAAGATAAGCTCATGGCACAGCTCGAGGGCATTCCAAAAATCGATTATCTGATCTCCCATCATGCGGAGCAGGATCATTCCGGCACCATCGGCCGGGTCCTGGAAAAATTTCCCGGTGCCAGCGTGGTGGTGACCGCCAAGGCCAAAACCATGCTCATGGATCTGCTGCAGATCCCGGAAGACAAGTTTCTTACCGTGGATGACGGACAAGCGCTGTCTTTGGGCGACAAAACCCTCAAATTCATCCACACCCCCTGGGTGCACTGGCCCGAGACCATGGTCACCTACCTGGAAGAAGACCGGATATTGTTTTCCTGCGATTTTTTCGGCTCCCATATTGCTACATCCGATCTGTATGTCATTGACCGGTGCCGGGTTTATGAGGCAGCCAAGCGCTATTTTGCCGAAATCATGATGCCGTTTCGCAGCATCATTGCCAAAAATCTCGACAAACTCAAGGACTACGAAATTGACATGATCGCCCCGAGCCACGGGCAGATCTATGATGATCCCGCCTGGATCATGGACGCCTACGGCCAATGGGTCAACGGGCCGCCGCAGAACCTGGTGGTGCTGCCTTATGTGTCCATGCACGGCAGCACCCGGCAGATGGTGGATTACCTGACCGCAGCCCTTGCGGAAAAAGGTATCCGGGTGGAGCTGTTTGATCTTCCGGTCACTGACATCGGAAAGCTGGCCATGTCCCTGGTGGATGCGGCCACCATTGTGGTGGGCACCCCCACCGTGCTGGCAGGCCCGCACCCGGCGGCGGCCTATGCCGCATTTCTGGCCAATGCCCTGCGGCCCAAAGCCCGGTTTCTTTCCATTGTGGGCTCCTACGGCTGGGGCGGCAAAACCGTGGAGACACTGGCGGGCATGATCGGCAATCTCAAGGTGGAAGTGCTGGATCCCGTGCTTTGCAAAGGTTTACCGAAACAGGACACTTTTGAAGCCCTGGACAATCTGGCAGATGCCATTGCGGCAAAACACAGGGGGCAGGAGCTGGTATAAGAGCCGGACCCGTGGGGAGAACCATTCCGGCGTGTTTGCCGGCCGTGTTGAGTCAGGATAAGGGATGCAGCTGCTGCCAGATCTCTATGCGGTGTCCTTCCGGGTCATGAAAATAAAACACCCTGGCGCCCCAGGGATGATCTCTTATATCTGTCGGTACAAGGCCGGATTTTTCCATATCCGCCCGAACCGAATCGATGTCTTCGACTTCCAGGGCCAGGGTGAAACCTTTGCCGCCGCAGCTTTTGACAGAAGCCCGGGTCTGGTCTGCGATGCTGATCCTTGAGCTGTCGGTCAGCCGGAATTCCACGAACCAGTCGTTTGAAAAATTGACCGGCAGGCCCAGCCGGTCTCTGTAGAATGCAACTGTTTGTTCCCACTGCTTGCAGTAAAGGATGGTATTTGCGGTTTTAAATCTGGGATCCATCATTGATACCATATTTGCAAAAACGGATGATTCTGCATATTTTTAAGATTGTATTTCCCAGCAATGCAGCCAAGTATTGGCGAAGCATAGCACAATTGTCACGCATTACAAAATGATGTTAACAGGTATAATATGAACATATAAATATCAATTTATTCGATTATGTAATTTATACCACCGAAAGGAAGAGATAATATGACAGAAGACGGCATGTATGATTTGATCATTATAGGCGGCGGTCCGGCAGGATTGACCGCCGGAATGTATGCAATGCGGGCGGCCCTTAAGACCGTATTGATTGAGCAGGGTGTTGCCGGCGGACAGGTGGCAGTCACGGAGCAGGTTGACAATTACCCGGGATTCATCGAGATCGGCGGTTTTGAGCTTTGTGAAAAATTTCTGGAGCATGCCAAGTGGTATGGGCTTGAGATTCTGGAAAAAGAGGCGGTTGCAGCAGAGCCCGGAATCGAATGCCACTCGGTTCGACTTTCCGACGGCACGCTTTTAAAATCCCACGCGGTTATTCTGGCAACCGGGGGAACTTCCAGACAACTCGAAGTTCCGGGGGAAAATGAAAACTTCGGCAAGGGGGTTTCCTATTGTGCCACGTGTGACGGTTTCTTTTTCCGCGATAAGACCGTGGCCGTGGTGGGCGGCGGCGATACCGCGCTGGAAGACGCGCTTTATCTTTCAAAGGTCGCGCGCAAGGTTTACATCATCCATCGCAGAGACGCGTTCCGGGGCAGCAAAATTCTCCAGGAGCGGGTTTTTTCAGAGCCGGGGATTGAAATTATATTCAATTCCGTTGTCACCGAAATCCGGGCCGGCCTGGGCGGTGTTGAGCGCATCGGCTTAAAGGACACCCAAACAGGGGAGGGCCGCGATCTCGAAGTAGAAGGCGTCTTTATTTTTGTGGGCTTTCTGCCCAACAATGTGCTGGTTCCTGCCGGGATAAAAACGAATAAAACCGGTTATGTGATTACAGACGAAAAATGCGAAACGGACATACCGGGCATTTTTGCAGTAGGCGATCTCAGGGAAAAATACGCCAACCAGATTGTGCTTGCCGCAGCAGACGGATGCACGGCCGCCCTGGCCTCGGCACACTATATCGAAACCCGGAAGGCATAAACCCCGGTTCCGGCTTAGGAACGCGGCAATTCGAACCGCAAAACAAACCCGGCAAATTGTTCAATGACAGGCAGCAAAGAAGGAAAGGCCTTGCAGGATGATCCGAACGGAACTCCGCGGAATACGGCGGCAGAAAAAACCGGCCGCCCGGTTTCGCGTCAGTTCGATTTTGATGACCTCCAATGCATCGCTTTTCTGGCCAAAAGCCTTTCAGACGCCAATCGGCTGAGGATACTGCTGCTGATCAGTGTCGGCAGGAAATCGGTATCCGCCATCGTCGAGGCGCTTGACCTGTCACAGCCCCTGGTGTCGCATCATTTAAAGGAGCTTCGGCGATCTCTTCTGGTAAGAGTGGAGCGTGAGGGCCCTTTTATCTATTATGAGCTTGCCGATCCGGGAATCCTGAATATATTAGAAGCCTTGAGCGATATGGCCGCGGATCTTTTGTCAGCGAGAAAAACGTTTTAATGCCAAAAGACGGGATGATTTTCCATGGATGAACTTTTTGAAAACCTTTCCGGCATGTTCTCCCTC
>JAGXLE010000263.1 GCA_018334855.1 Desulfobacterales bacterium
GGGACAAGGATTTTTCCCACCTCCTGTCGGCTGGCCAGGTGATGGGAGATGTTGTCGGTGGCCTCTCCCAGGCCTCCCAGATAAATCAACCGGGACAGCCCGGATTGGTTGGCTGCATTGACAAAGTTCTGTGCGGCCACCCGGTCACGCTCTTCAAAGGCTTTTCTCTCCCGAAGGCTTTTTCCGCCCATTGAATGGACAAGATAATAGGCAGTGTCAATACCATGCAGAGCGTTTTTCAATGATGCGGGATTTAAGAGGTCTCCGGCAACCACCTCTGGTTCGTTTTCCAGAGGAAAGGGAAGGTTTAGTTTTTCCGGCGGCCGCACCATGCAACGAACAGAATAGCCCATTGCATCGAGTTTATAAAGCAACCGCTTGCCGATAAAGCCAGTTGCGCCGGTAATCAGGATACGCGGCGGGGAGTTTGCCTGCATTTTTTCCTCTTCCGGTAAAGCGACATTATTACCAACTGATACCTGTCTTGATTAATACAGGATTTGATATGGTTTTCGTCTAAAAGCAGCAGGACAGCGAATAAATTTTACGTTACGGCTTTGTCATTCAATCTGCTCGCGGTAGGCATCTGTCAGACCGTTTAAAAAGACTGCGCTCTCTGCTGTAATTCGGATAAAGACCGCATGCGGTTGCCGAATAAACGCCCCCAGTTCGGGACGGGATGCCAGCAGCAGCCCGGCTGCTGCCTCTCTGTCTGCTTCAGCTATAATTTCCTCTCCGCTGCCTTCGATGGTCACGGCCTGTGGCCTTGGCGTTTCCCGGGAATCAATGAGCAGGCTGACCCGGGGATTGCGGCTGATGTTTTGAAATTTTCGGGTTTGGCGGTGGGTTACCATGATAAACCGGGTGCAATCCTTTTCGGTGGCATAGGCCATCAGGGAACAGTACGGCAGCCCGTCGACGGCCGTGGCCAGGACGCAATGCTGTTGGCTCCGGATAAGAGTTTTAATATCATCCCGCATAACGATAAGCTAAAATGATTGAAGTTGTAGAATAAATCCCGGCAGGCCGGTTAGTCGTTAAGATCAAGAAAAAGACCCGCACCGTTATTTCCGATCTGCAGGAAGCCATGGCATCCATTATTTTTTATGCGGATTTCATTTTTTTAAGAAATCCATTTAGCTGAATCACATGCCGGCGCTCTTCTTCAATTATTGCATCCACCTTGTCCTGCCCCAATTTTGGCGGAACCAGATCTTTTACACCCAGATAAAACAGAATCGATTCCTTTTCCAGTCCGATGGCGATTTTGAGAATCTCTTCCATTGTTTCACTGCCGGTAAGTGCTTCCGCGGCCGAAGGGGCGCCTTCTCCGCCATGGGTATCGGCCATGGCCGCCAGGTACATTTCTGCTTCCCCTTCAGGATCAAAGACCTGCTGGGCTTTTTCAGCTTCCGCCAGATTGCCGCTCATTTTTGTAAACGTTGACTTATGCGTATCTTCCATGGCCGCCAGTTTTTCAAGGAAGTTTTTATTCTCGGGATCCGACTGCAGTTCCGCTGCTCTTCTGTAAAAATTTGCCCCGTTTTCCTCAATTCTGATTGCCACCTTGAAAACTTCTGCTGAATTAAAATTGTACATCATTATTCATCTTCCTTTTGCTTGAATTCTTTTTTTGACGGTTCCACAAAATCCAATATATACGTTTTAATTTTGATGGTTTTGTAAAAAGTTAAATTTTGCTTTTAATATTTTCCTGATTTATATTTATGTCAAATTATTTACAATATCAAGACGAAAGGATGATCTATGGAAGATCGCATTAAGCTAGGAATCAGCTCCTGTCTGCTGGGAGAGAACGTGCGCTACAACGGCGGACATAAGCTGGATCACTTTCTTCGGGACACCCTTGGTCAATATGTGGACTATGCCCCGGTATGTCCTGAGATGGAGGCGGGGTTCGGCGTTCCAAGAGAAACCATGCGACTGGTTGGAGATGTTGATAATCCCCGGCTGGTAAAGACAAAATCCCGCACCGATCACACAGAGCAGATGTTCCAGTGGGCCAGAAAACGGGTAAAAGAACTGGAAGAAGATGATTTGTGCGGCTTTATCTTCAAGAAAGATTCTCCGAGCAGCGGTTTGATGCGGGTTAAGGTCTACAATGAAAAGGGGATGCCGCAGAAAAAAGGAGTTGGCATTTTCGCCCGGGAGTTTGTAAACCATTTTCCGTTAATTCCGGTAGAAGAAGAGGGGCGGCTGCACGATCCGCAACTCCGGGAAAATTTTATTGAGCAGATTTTTGCTTTCAAAAAATGGCGAGATACCGTTTCAAAAACTCCCGGCATAGGTGCTATAGTGGATTACCATTCCAAAAACAAGCTTCTGCTGATGGCTCACAGCCCTGAGCATGCACGCAGTATGGGAAAGCTGGTGGCCGGAGCAGGGCAAATGGATCGGGATGAATTCCACCGGGAGTATGAAGCGCAGTTGATTGGCGCACTGCGCCTTAAGCCCACAACCAAAAAGCACATCAATGTGCTTCAGCACATCATGGGATATTTTAAAAACCAGCTCTCTTCCGACGAGAAACAGGAACTACTTGAAATATTTAATTATTTCAAAGCGGGCCATGTTCCTCTTCTGGTCCCCATAACCCTTCTCAACCACTATATACGAAAATACGATCAGCAGTATCTTAAGCAGCAGACTTATTTGAATCCGCATCCCATTGAACTCAGGCTGCGCACCTATACCTGAG
>JAGXLE010000031.1 GCA_018334855.1 Desulfobacterales bacterium
ACTCTGTTCTCAATACCTGGATCGTTGCCTCACCCAGCTTTTCCTCCCCTGATCTTGAAAAACCGTGGTATTCGGCATATTCCATATGCACATACTTCTTTGTCGAACAGGTGATAATTTCAGCATCCACGGGAATGCGGGAGACAAAAAAAAAGGCTTCCTTTATGCCCACGATCAAACCGCCTCCCTCCTGATTTTCGCCTCCGGACTTCTTTATTTCATCGCACCGGATGGCAATCCCGGAAGTCTGGGCCACCAGCTCGACAATCACTATCGGATTGATATATCCGTTATAAAAAAGGGGCCATTTCTCCGTCGGCACTGAACTGGCAACAGCCCTTTGCTCATCAGCCTCCACGATAGCGTCAAGCAGCTTCATCCGGCCACGCTGGATCAGGCAGTCTTCAACTGATAAATAAGTCCGGCTCATCTCTTAAGCATTTCTGCAGCAACAATCCAAATTTTTGTCATATTTGAAAGCATATTGACTTATCGATCCCCGGATGATATCCAAGATTTAAAATCAAATTGTTATTTATTTAATATAAAATAAATTTAAAGGCTTGGCAAGGACAATCTGAATGCAGGAACTGATAGAAGAACTCAAGACAAAGATTATCGACACCCTTTACCTTGAAGATATCGAGCCCGGCGACATTGACGAAAAAGCTCCGCTGGTAGGCGGAGACCTGGGAATCGATTCAATCGACATCCTTGAGCTGGTAATGATGATCGAACAGGATTATTCAGTTTCCATAGACAACAAGGAAGTAGGCGAAAAGGTATTTTCCTCGCTGGAGGCGCTTGCCGAGTATATCTGCGAAAACAGACCGCAGGCGGCGGCCCGGCAGAATTAAAGCCGCACCCTTTAAGGTATCTCATGAACTTCAAGCTGATCTACCCCAGGTGGCCCAAACTGGCCCGCCAGACGGAATTCCACCTTCCGCCCCACGGGCCGGTTGTATTTGCCGCAGCCCTGCCGCAAGACGTTGACGTCGAATTCGTGGACGAAAACCTGGAAGAAATCGATTTTGACCGGCCGGCTGATTTTGTGGGCATATCAATGATGCTCTCAAGCCAGGTCAAACGGGGCTGGCAAATAGCCGATACCTATCGGGAAAAAGGAATCCCGGTAATCTTTGGCGGAATTGCCGCCATGCTCCACGCCGAAGAAACCTCAGAACACGCTGATGCCGTTTTCCTTGGAGAGGCAGAAGGCCGGATGGAAGAGGTATTCGCAGATTTTAAAAACGGGCGGCTCCGCAAGGTATATGACTATTTAAACGATCGGCCGCCCATTGAAACAGTCGGCCCTGCGCGCAGAGAGATACTTAAAAAGGAGCTTTATAATTACCGGGGTATCCAGATGGTTGACCTGGTACATGCTTCGCGGGGGTGCAGGTTTAACTGCTATCCTTGTGCTGTTTCTTACCTTGGCGGCAGACAGTTCCGCCCCCGGCCAATTGACCGGGCAATTGAGGAAATGGCATCGGTTGACAACAAACGGCTTTTTCTCGTGGACAACTCCCTTGCCCAGGACACTCAGTGGGAAAAAGATTTGTTTAAAGAAATGATTCCCCTTAAAAAGAAATGGTGCTGCCATCCGATTGAAGATACTCCGGAAGTGCTGGATCTGGCAGCACAGGCAGGGGCCTGGTATGTCTACCAGGCAGTCTTTGACACCTCGGACTATATCAAAGACCGCATCAAGCGCTATCATGATCACGGCATTGCGGTGGAGGGCACCATTCTGCTGGGCTTAGACACCCATACCGAGGATTTTATCAAGCGGCTGATCGATTTTCTGCTCGAAATCGAACTCGACCTCGCAGAATTTACGGTGCTCACCCCGTTTCCCCACACCCGCGCCTTTGAAAAACTCCGTTCGGAAGACCGGATCTTTTCCTACGACTGGGATGACTATACCGCCGACAAGGTGGTGTATAACCCCGCCCAAATGACTGCGCAGCGGCTCCAGGAGATGCTGTATTACGCATGGGACACTTTTTACCAGCAGGAGTCCCAGCAGGTAAAGATGTCTAAACTCTTCCAGCAGGTAATGCGCAAGGAAAAGGCCGACAACACCTACCAGCCCAGAAGAAGGGACCTGGTTCACCAGGCATTCGGCAGGCCGCTGCGGAAATAGAAGACTTGCCCCTGTCTTTTCCGGATGAGGATTTTGCCCCGCGGAGCCGGGGTGAAACCCGGCGTCAGGGTGCGGATCTATTGGAGATCGATCTGCTCGCCGTCAACTTCAAGATAGAGCATTTCCCACTCGATTCCGTAGGGCCTGCGAATCCGATCGATCTGCTCCCGGTTGGACAGTTTCTTTTCAAACTCATGACTGCCTTCGGGCGGGATATGCGCGCTTATGGTCACCTCCTCGAGCACCTCCCGGAAAACCGTGTAAAACGAAAGTTTCACCTTTACCTTGAGGGCAAACGGGCTGCGGTTGACAAGCAACCCCTCGAGCCTCGGATCCCGCACCCGGTGAATAAAGGGAGTTTTGACCTCCATGTCCTCGTATGCCAGGTACATGTTGATAATATCATCCGGTATCATGGTGTGCCCGCCGGTTGCAAAAATAAACCCTGCGGCCATAAACGCCAGATATTTTTTCGCCTTTTCCATTTCCTGACATTCCCGTAAAAAGCTGTATATACCGCCAGGGCGGTATATTTGCAGAAATCCTTAAAGCACCTTGGCTGATCGGCGGTGCGAAAAAGGAGTTTCCTCTCTCCAGGAGCCTCTTCGAGCCTCGATTTCCGCTCGGAAACCCGCTTTTCCGCACCGCCGTCAGGGCAACACAGTTCAATTTCGCCAGAGCGCAAAAAAGGATCTACCTGAAAGTCAACTTTTTAGATTGCAGAATAAAAAGTTCAAGATCAAGAAGCGCAAATCGGATATCTATAAAAAATTATAATCACGCCCAAAAGAAAAGAAAATAATGATTCTTTCCGGGCTTTCGCGGCTGCGGCAAAAATTATTACGGATTTGATGAAAAACATATAGCCTGAAAGTCAATGCTGTGATATATCAAGTTTTAACGAATCTGAACAACGTTCACACCAATTCCCGCAAAAAAAAGACTTGCCAATGCAGATCAAACTGCCCTGGAAAGAAGACTTTCTGGAACTCGAGCTGCCCGATTCCTGGCGGGTTCACCTGCCGGAGCGCGTTGACATTTCGGGCCGGTCGGAAGCCGGAGAAACCGAACTTTCCAAAGGAAGCAAAAAGCTGAAAAAAGACGCGGAAGTGGCTGTATTCCCCGACGGCGGGGCCACCTACCCGGATATCGGCTCTGCCCGGGTGCCATAAGCTGAGAAGAAGCCTTGCCGTTTGACCGAAATTTCCATATCTGATCTAAGACACCGGATTTTTGAACTGCAAAACAAACACGGCCGCAGGCGTTGAAAGGTGTCTTTTCAAACCCGCGGCCGTTTTAATCCGGCAATTAAATTTTTTTAAAAATTTCTATACGATTTCCTGGAGGGTGATCTCGAATGTAAGGTCCTTGCCTGCCAGGGGATGGTTGGCATCCAGGGTCACCTTTTCTTCTTCAACGTTTGTCACGGTGACCACTATGTTCTGGCCTTCGCTCTGCTTGAGTTCCAGCTGCTGGCCGAGTTCGGGATCGATATGCTCGGGAAATTGGGATTTGTCCACCTCGATAACCATATCCTCCCTGTAATCACCGTATGCTTTTTCCGGCGGAACCGTGGTTTCCGTGGTTTCTTCGGGCGACATGCCGATAACCGCCTCTTCAACACCCGGGATAATGTTGCCTTCCCCCACTTTAAATTCCAGGGGATCTTTACCCTCCGAGCTGTCGAAGACCGAACCGTCATCGAGCTTGCCCTTGTAATGGATTTTCACGGTGTCGCCTGATTTTGCCTGTGTCATTGCTATTCTCCTTTCCTGGTGTAATAAAAGTCCCTGCGGGACGAAAAGGATGAACATTACATGGCCGCCTTTTATGCTTGAAAAGGCGTATTGAAGGGTTTCTCCAAGACAGAGCCAGATATTGAAATGAACAACCTTTCTAAATTTACCGGCTTTATTTATATTAAAATAATGTTTCTTTAAAACTTATGCAACCCCGAACCTTCAATTTTATTGTCTCAGGCATTTAGTTCTTTGCCGGGCCCAGGAAGACGATTCTTCCAGGAGAACCGCTATGATTTGTCTCTGGCAATTGCTGAAAGAACAAGCCCATGGCTTGACAAATAAGTTCGGGACAGCCATTATCATCAGGATATAAATAAATCTTTCCGGAACCTCAAACCAGCAAATACAGGATACAGGCACCCGGCATGAACGAGAAAAGCAAACAGGTAAACTCAGAGCAGCGGCACCGGTACTTTGACATTCACCCTCCTGTTTTCTGGCCCGCAGCTATCCTGCTGGGACTTTTTATAGCAGTGTCCCTTGCTGTGGGCAAACCGATGGAGGCCGTGTT
Organism: Desulfobacterales bacterium; assembly: GCA_018334855.1. Taxonomy (GTDB): domain Bacteria; phylum Desulfobacterota; class Desulfobacteria; order Desulfobacterales; family Desulfosalsimonadaceae; genus Desulfosalsimonas. The sequence continues at coordinate 4,460 of JAGXLE010000031.1, forward strand.
TTCAGGCATACAAAATGCCATCTCCAACAATTTCGGTTGGTTTTTAATTATTTCAGTAAATCTTTACCTCCTGGTAATGCTTTATATAGCTTTCAGCAAATACGGCGGGATCCGGCTGGGCGGTAAAAACGCAGTGCCCGAATTTTCACGTACATCATGGTTTGCCATGCTGTTTTCAGCCGGCATGGGCATAGGCATTCTCTTCTGGAGTGTGGCAGAACCGATCTATCACTTTTCAGACCCCGTTGTTGCCGCCAGCGGTACGGATGCAGCAAAAGAGGCCATGAAAATCACCTTCCTCCACTGGGGCCTGCATCCATGGGGCATCTACGCCCTGGTGGGAATGTCTCTGGCATTTTTCGCATTCAACCGAGGGCTGCCCCTTGCCATCCGCTCAATTTTTTATCCCCTGCTCGGCGACAGGGTATACGGATTCTGGGGAGACGTTATAGATGTACTGGCGGTGCTCTCCACCCTATTCGGCCTGGCGACATCACTGGGTTTTGGCGTACAGCAGGTCAATGCCGGCCTCAACCACCTCTTCGGCCTGCCTGACAACATATATTTCCAGGTGGTGCTGGTAGCAGCGATTACCGGGGCAGCCACCATATCAGTGGTCTCAGGTCTGGATCACGGTGTAAAACGCCTCTCGGAGCTAAATCTCGGCCTGGGTGCCCTGCTGCTGGCATTTCTTCTCCTTGCAGGCCCCACGTTGTTTATCCTCGATACATTCGTGCAAAACACCGGGGTTTATTTAAACGAATTTTTCGAGATCAGCCTCTGGGCCGAAGGATACCGCCAGGACAACTGGCAGAATAAGTGGACAATATTTTACTGGTCGTGGTGGATTTCCTGGTCTCCCTTTGTGGGGATGTTTATCGCCAGAATTTCCAGGGGACGTACCGTTAGGGAATTTGTTCTAAGCGTGCTTATCGTGCCTTCGCTTCTCACCTTTTTATGGATCACTGCTTTCGGAGGCTCGGCACTGCTTATAGAACTCCGGGAGGCAGGACAGATTGCCGAAGTTGTGAGGCAAAACGTGGCCATCTCGATTTATGAACTGTTGGGACATTTTCCCCTGGCAATTATTGCCAATTTTGCGGCAGTCCTTCTGGTAATCAGTTTCTTTATCACCTCGTCGGATTCCGGATCCCTTGTAGTGGATGCCTTCACCTCGGGCGGGAAGCTTAATTCACCTGTGGCGCAGCGTGTTTTCTGGGCGTCCATGGAGGGTACGGTTGCAGCGGTACTGCTTATCGGAGGCGGGCTGGGGGCGCTGCAGACAGCTTCGATTACAACGGGCCTGCCTTTTGCTGCTGTGCTGATACTTATGGCCTTCAGCCTGAAAAAGGGACTGGAAAAAGAATACGAAAGCGAAGTACTCCGCGAAAAGGCGATTGAAAGGGAAAGCTACGAAGATCTTATAGAAAAAATCATAGAGAAACATCGTTGATAATACATAAATGCCAACAGGAACCCGATTAGCCATGAAAACGATTAAAAACATATTAGTCTGCCTGGATCTGACCGAAATTGACGCCAGCCTTATCACGTATGCCGCCTTTATTGCAGATGCATTCCAGGCGGAAAACGTCTTTTTCATACACGTTATCCAGGCATACGATCTGCCCAGAAAATCGAGCAAATCCTTTCCGGATCTCAAGACATCACTTAACAACATGATCCGCTCTGAACTAAATCAACAGGTTGACCGGCATTTCCACCAGACATACAGCACAGATATCATTGTCCGGATAGAGGAGGAAGACGCAGCTGAAGAGCTTATTTCCTCTGTAAAGGAGACAGAAGCCGACCTGCTGATGCTTGGTCAGAAACACGGGGAGGACAGGCAGGCCAGGTACGGACAGAAGGTGGCCGCCCAAGCCCCCTGCGATATACTATTTGTTCCGGAGAATCACTCTCTTTCGCTTCAAAAAATACTATGCGCAATTGATTTCACGCAGGCATCCAGCCCGGCATTTGACAGGGCTCTTTATCTGAAGGAACAAAGGGAGGCGGAATTGGTATGCTATTTTGTCCATGACCTGACAAAAGCCTATTTTCCCGCATCAACCCGGAAAAGCGCAGATCGGAGCCAGAGCCGTGCAGAAAAAAAGTACAGGGAATTTATCAGCGGCTTTGACCGGGACCCGAAAAATTTTACCTGCCTGATAGAAGCAGCTGATGAACGCACCAGCGAGGCGGAAAAAATTTACCGGGCTGGAGAAACGGAAAATGCAAACCTGATCATAGTGGGCGCGGCCGGCAGTACTGGTTCGGAAACCTCGCTTCTGGGCAATATCACCGAATCACTGCGCAGAATGCAGAAATACATTCCTGTTCTGATCGTTAAATACAGAGAAAACAAAAAATTATTTCTGCAAATCCTCAGATAGCGCCGGTTCACCATCAAATACGACAGAATCCCAAGACGGGTGCCTTGCATTTTTTCCCGTATTGGGATATAAGAGATTAATTCTACATCTGCATACCGAAGCCTAATATCATCTGTCCCGGTTTAAAAGGAGGTTGGAACTATGATTCTCCTCGTCCCGATCGGCCCGGTTCCTATATACGTGATTTCCTGGCTTGAAGACAAGCTGAACGATTTTGAGAATCTCGAGGCAAAAGTCGGCAAAGCCGTACCGCTTCCTCGCACAGGCTACGACAAAGAACGGCAGCAGTTTGAGGCAGAAGCCGTAAGCCAGACTCTGCAGGCAATTCAATGTCCTGAAGCAGAACGCATTGTCGGGCTCCTGGACCAGGACTGCTACAGTCCCGGACTCAACTTTATTTTCGGACAGGCGGATATCAACGGCCGGGAAGCTTTTGTTGTCCTGCCACGCCTTCGCCAGAATTTCTACGGGCTTGAGGAGGATAAAAACCTTTTCAAGCAACGTATTTTAAAAGAAATCGTCCATGAGCTGGGCCATACCTGGGGTCTGCCACACTGCGATCAGCCCGGGTGTGTGATGCTGTTTTCTGATTCACTCCGGGACACCGACGACAAATCCGCGGAATTCTGCCCCCGCTGCCGCGAAAAACTTCCGCACTGATTAAACCCATAGACCACACTTGATGGCTTCGTAAAAAGCTGTTTATTCTGCCGGGCCGGTATTTTTGCAGAAAGGAAATCGGTAAGCACCTTGGCTGATCGGCGGCGCGAAAAAGGAGTTTCCTCGCTCCAGGAGCCTCTTTGCGCCTCAATTTCCGCTCAGAAACCCGCTTTTCCCCACCGCCGTCAGGGCAACGAAGTGCAGTTTCGCAAGAGCGCAAAAAAAAGATTTCCCTGGAAGTCCAATATCTGCGTTGCGCTGGATCCCTTCGGAATTTCACGTACGATAAGGGGCGAGAACAAATGCAGTCCGGGAGGGCAGGTAAAGTTTCAGAAAATCACCGCCGCCATCTGCCGGGTCTTCATTGATTGTAAAATGAACCTGCCGCCTTACCAGCCGGCCGTGTCCGTGGTATTCCTCTGCATCCGAGTTTAAGATCATTTCGTATTTTCCTGCAGCAGCGCCGATACAATAGCCTGTATATGAAGCGACCGGATGAAAATTAAACACAAAAACCAGGCTGTTTCGTTCAAATGCCAGCACCTTGTTCTCTCCGTGCTCGTGGAGCAGGCGGGGATCGGGTTTTCCCAGGATTTCGTACTTTCCGGCTGTCCCGATCATATCCCTGTCAAAATTGCCCAAATATTTATATTTCAGATGATCTGCCTCCGCCAAGTGCCATTGCCTTCGGGCATACCTGTATGACCAGCCGTTTTTCTCCGTGGGGAAATCTATCCATTCGGGATGCCCGAATTCATTGCCCATGAAATTAAGATATCCGTGCCCGGCAGTGGCCAGTGTTGCCAGCCGAATCATCTTGTGCAGGGCAATACCCCGGTCAACCCCCATATGCCGGTCCTGTGCGTGCATGTGCCAGTACATGTCAGTCCCGATCAATCTGAAAATCAGGGTCTGATCCCCGACCAGGGCCTGGTCATGGGATTCCGCGTAGCTGATGGTTCTTTCCTCGGCCCGGCGGTTTGTCAATTCGTGCCATATTTCCCCGATGGGCCACTGTTCGTCGCGGTATTCCTTGACAATACGGACCCAGTAATCAGGTATTCCCATGGCGAATCTGTAATCAAAGCCGGTTCCCCCGGAATCTTGTTCCAGGGCAAGACCGGGCATGCCGCTTACATCCTCTGCTATGGTAATGGCATCCGGCCGGAGTTCATGGACCAGCTTGTTTGCCAGGGTCAGATAGGCAAGGGCGTCTTCGTCCACGCTTGAATCAAAATAGTCGTCATAGGAAACAAAGGCTTTTCCCAGGCCGTGATGGGTATAGAGCATGCTGGTGATTCCGTCAAAGCGGAAGCCGTCAATTCCGTATTCGTCGAGCCAGAACCGGCAGTTGGAAAGCAGGAAATGCAGTACCTGGATCTTTCCGTAGTCAAAAAGCCGGGAATCCCAGTTGGGATGATGCCCCCGGGATCCGGCGTGAAAGTACTGATACGTGGTGCCGTCAAACCTGCTTAAGCCTTCCGCCTCGTTTGAAACCGCGTGTGAGTGCACAAGATCCATGACTACTGCAATGCCGGCTCCGTGAGCCTCGTCAATAAGCTCCTTTAAATCCTCAGGAGTGCCGAAACGCGAAGAGGCGGCAAAGAAATTAGACACCTGGTAGCCAAACGAAGCATAGTATGGATGCTCCTGGACTGCCATAAGCTGTATGGTATTGTATCCCGAGGCAACGATCCTCGGAAGAACGTTTCTGGTAAACTCCCTGTAGGTGCCGATCTTTTCTTCTTCCTGGGCCATGCCCACGTGTACCTCGTAGACCAGCGGATAATCAAAACTGCGCCTGAAGCCGGGATTCTGCCACTGGTAGGGATGCTCCGGGTGCCATACCTGGGCGTTGAAAATCAGGGTATCAGGATCCTGAACCACTCGGCGGGCATAGGCCGGTATCCGGTCTCCCCCACCGCCCGGCCAGTGAATCCGGAGCCGGTAAAAGACGCCATGGGCAAGGCTGTCTGCAGGAAGCCGTATTTCCCAGACCCCGGAATGATCGTTTCTTTCAAGCCGATAGCTGCCGTCTTCCCGCCATCGCGTCATATCGCCTACCAGATATATTGCAGTGGCATTTGGCGCCCACTCCCGAAAGACCCATTCATTGCCCGAAAAATGCAGGCCGAAATACTCGTGACCCGCGGCAAAATCCGGCAGGGAAACAGTCCCACCCGTCAGACGGCGTTCAGTTGCGCGGACTTTGCTGGCCCGCCGGCAAATAACCGGAGCATACGACTTCAGGTAAGGGTCGAGTTCCAAAAGCCTTTGCCACGGCTCAGTGATCTTTGTGTTCCTCTGTTTCATATTCTTCCGTTATCAAGGGTCGCT
>JAGXLE010000264.1 GCA_018334855.1 Desulfobacterales bacterium
AGGGAGCGATCAGGACCGGGCCGGTTATCATTCCAAGGCTGTGGGCTACAGTCAGAAGAGACATCATGGAAGCCATCCCGCCGGAGGCGCGGCCGGCTATAACTGCCAGCGCCATGACCGAGGGTACTGATACCCCGCCGCCGATCCCCACCAATATGCTTGCAAGGTAGAGATGCCAGGCTTGTTTTGCCAGCACCAGGCAGAGCATGGATAATGCAATGAGAAGCCCCCCTGCGATAAGCAGTGATTTTTTATTGTATCTGTCAGCAGCCGCCCCCATGGGTTTCATAAGGACTGCGGATATGAAAACGCACAGGGTTATTATTATCCCGATCGAAATGGTGGGCAGATTGAATTTGACATCTGCAATCAGGGGAATAAAAGACCAGAGAGAGCCTATGCAGATTATATAGGCAAGCATAAATACAAGGAGCCCTGCTACACGGCGGTTTTTAAGTATCTCGGTGTATAATCCCGGCTTGCCGGCCATTGATGCAGATGCTTCTTTTTTTACCGGGGGAAGAAATACGAGGCTGAGCATAAAACCTGCAAGACAGACAAGACCCATCATCATAAATGCCGTGTTTATCCCGAAGGAGTCTTTTATTATGCCTCCTATCAACGGGCCTGTGCTCAGACCGCCATACATTGCCATCTGGATAAAGCCCATTGCAGAGCCTTCTTTTTCCGCAGCCGAGATGTCGCCTGCATATGCCTGGGCAACCGGCAGGATCATTGCCGCAGCCCCGCCCTGTACAAAGCGCACAAGTATAACCAGAAACACGCTATCGGCGAAAATAAAAAGAACTGATGCCAGAAAATATGCAAAAAGGCCGGATGTGATAAACGGCTTGCGTCCCCGGGTGTCTGAAAGATGCCCTACTACCGGCACCATTGCCATCCGGGACAGTGAAAATATCCCGAAAATCAGGCCTATTAAAAAATTGGTGGCCCCCATCTGGTGGGCATATCCGGGCAAAAGGGGGACCACCAGGCCGTTTCCCAGGGTTGATGAAAATATGGCAACAAACAGAAGGAAAAAAATCTTTCTGTCAGCACTGCCGTTTGAAAAAAGACGGTAGATTTTTGCCGCGTGTCTCGAATCTGGTTTCATTGATGATAAAATTGCGCTTTTGCCGGGACTTGTATCCGGTTTAAATGTTGACCTGACTTAATTTCCTTTGCAAGTATCCGGTAATATTTCCGGCTAGCATACTTTTTTTGTTTCGGCAAATAAATACTGCCTCGGCAGGAAACGGCTTTTTTACATTACAATTTTTTTGCTCAACCAGTTGACTTAACAGGCTTGCATGAATTAGCATAGCTAAACTCGCTTAACTATAAAATTTCATTTTTGGGCAAGAGTGAAGAGACGGCAGATGATGCCGGTTGAAAACTGGTATAATAAATTCAAGTAAAGGTAAGCAGTTATGGAATTCACACAGATAAAATATGAGGTCAGGGACAAAATTGCCGTTATCACGCTGAACCGGCCTGATGTCTTAAATGCCTGGACGCCGACAATGATGACAGAAATCATAGAAGCTCTTGATATGGCCGACGAGGATGATTCAATTCGGGCGGTTATTTTTACGGGAGCAGGAAAGGCATATTGCGCCGGGGCCGATCTGAGCTCAGGCCGGTTCGATTTACACGACAAAGATCAGGAAGAAAAAATCTACAGAGATACAGCAGGCAGGGTTACCCTGCGTTTGTTTGATATGAAAAAGCCCGTTATCGCCGCGATTAACGGCCATGCGGTAGGCGTTGGAATTACCATGACAATGGCCATGGATATACGTATCGCCTCAGAGGCGGCCACGAAAATAGGCTTTATTTTTAACCGGAGAGGACTGGTTCCGGAGGGATGCTGCACTTATTTTCTCCCAAGAATAGTGGGGGTGAGCAAAGCCTCTGAACTTATCCTTACTGCCAGATTATTTACAGCAGATGAAGGCTTCGAGATGGGGTTATTCAGCCAGGTGGTGGCTCCTGATGAACTTATGCCTGCCGCTGAAAAAATTGCCTGCGACATCGCTGAAAATACCTCTGCAATATCCACGGCCCTGGCACGGCAGATGATATGGAAAATGCTCACTGAAAGCCATCCAATGGCGGCACATATTCTGGAGTCCAAATCCTTGAATTACATGTTTGGCTCGGAAGATGCAAAAGAAGGCGCTGCTTCGTTTAAGGAAAAACGGCCTGCAGAATTTAAGATGAAACCGAGCTCTGAGATGCCGGAATTCTATCCCTGGTGGAAAGATCCGGTTTTTCCGGAAAAGTGATAAAGGGATGGTTGTAATGAAAATGAAATCAGACAAAGAGGGTGATAAAAAAAGATATACACTGGACGAGGTTTTTGCCCCCCGCGGAATTGCTGTTGTCGGCGTGTCGCCCAACAGGGTGGGCTTTGCCGAGCTGGTGGTTGAAGCCCTCAAAGGAGCGGAATTTCCTGCAATCTATCCTGTAAACCCCAATCACCAGGAAGTCCTGGAGCTGCCCTGCTACGCAAGGCTTTCTGATATTCCTGGTGCGGTGGATCATGTAATTGTCAATATTCCTGCCGGAAAAGTTCTGACCCTTCTGGATGAATGCGCTGCCAAGGCGGTGAGATCCGTTCATTTCTTCACCGCAGGCTTTGGCGAAAGCGGCATCAGCGAAAGGGCGGAGCTGGAAAAACAGATGCTGAATAAGGCCCGGGAGAGTGGTTTTCGT
>JAGXLE010000032.1 GCA_018334855.1 Desulfobacterales bacterium
GCTCAACGGATAAAAGGTACGCCGGGGATAACAGGCTTATCGCCCCCAAGAGTTCACATCGACGGGGCGGTTTGGCACCTCGATGTCGGCTCATCACATCCTGGGGCTGGAGCAGGTCCCAAGGGTTTGGCTGTTCGCCAATTAAAGTGGTACGTGAGCTGGGTTTAAAACGTCGTGAGACAGTTTGGTCCCTATCTTTCGCGGGCGCAGGATATTTGAGGGGCTCTGTTCCCAGTACGAGAGGACCGGAATGGACGAACCAATGGTGATCCAGTTGTCGCGCCAGCGGCATAGCTGGGTAGCTAAGTTCGGACGGGATAACCGCTGAAAGCATCTAAGCGGGAAGCCCACCCCGAGATAAGATATCCCGATCGCATGGAAACATGCGGCCTGAAGGCTCCTTGGAGAACACGAGGTAGATAGGCCGGGTGTGTAAGCACAGCAATGTGTTTTAGCTAACCGGTACTAATCGGCCGTGCGGCTTAGCCACAATTTTTTGGCTGGACGTTTTGATGGATCTACATTGCAGAATTTGGATACGATAAAAAGAAGCTGTCTGATGACAGTGTAAAAAGTTTAAGATCAAGGCGCCGCGAATTTCGAGGAACGAGGCGTACTTTTCGTACGTTGAGTGACGAGAAATGAAGCGCAACGCAGATATTGGACTTTTTACAATGTCATCATTTTCCGGTGGCAACAGCAAGGGGGACACACCCGTTCCCATCCCGAACACGGAAGTTAAGCCCCTTAGCGCCGATGGTACTGCACGGGTAGCTGTGTGGGAGAGTAGGACGCCGCCGGAATTTTCTCATATAAGCCCCGATGCCCAAACACTGGACATCGGGGCTTTTTTGTGCAATCATTGAATGTAAATCCAAAACCGGATTTATGTTTGCTTATTCCGGCGGCCACGGGTTATTGTGTTTTGAAAATGTGAATTTTGTCAATTTGATACTGCTTCGAATTTACGCCTGAATAGATGTGGGTGCCATGTCCTTTAGCCCCCGATTTTTCATATCGCCGTTTGCTTTGCCGGTAATATTTTTCGGAGCAGTGATTCTTGCAGGAACTTTGCTGCTTTATCTGCCAGTAAGCACGGCTGGCGGCATGATCTCATGGCAGGATGCCCTGTTTACGGCAACTTCGGCAACCTGTGTAACAGGGCTGGTTGTTGTGGATACCGGATCGTATTTTACTGTTTTCGGGCAGTGCGTCATACTGGCCCTGATACAGGCAGGCGGACTGGGAATTATTACCATTACCAGCCTTTTTTTCTATCTCTGGCGAAGGCGGATTTCATTAAAGGATCGGATCGCGGTCGGCCAGGGCCTGCTCAGTGATCCTTCATTTCAGCTGGGACGTTTTTTGATCCTGATTGCCGTTTACACCCTTAGTATTGAGGCGGCAGGAGCCTTGATGATCCATGTTTCCGCAGCCGGTGATTTTTCAGTTTACGCTTCCGTGTTTCACTCTGTCTCTGCGTTCTGTAATGCCGGTTTTTCGCTTTTTCCCGACAACTTAGCGCAGTGGCGGGGCAACCTGCCCATAAACCTGGCATTCAGCATCCTTATTATATTGGGCGGGCTCGGTTTTGCCGTACTGGTGGAAATTTTTGAGTTGCTTGCCGGCAGATCCCCTTTTTTAAAAACCGGTAATCGACGGGAATTCAGCTGGTATGCAAGTATTGTGCTCAAAACCACGCTTTTTCTTTTACTGGCCGGTTGGGCGGGGATCTATGTCAGCGAGGCCGCAGGCCTAAATTCCCAGTTCTCGGGCAAGGAATCCGTGCTGGCGGCTTTTTTTCAGTCCGTGACATGCCGCACGGCCGGCTTTAACACCATCAATATCGGGGATGCGACCAATGTGACATTGCTTTTTATGATTGTGCTGATCTACATTGGAGGTGCACCGGGTTCATGTGCCGGAGGAATCAAAGTAACCACTTTCCGGACCCTGCTGGCTTATGCCTGGTCTCATGTCAAAGGCCGCGATCAGGCTGTGGTGGGCCGGTTCGCAGTGGATGACGAAACCGTGAACAAATCTTTCCTGCTGCTGGTGTTTTCTCTTGGCGTGATTTTTGCCGCAGTGGTGGTTCTGAATTTCACCGAAGGCGGTGAGGTTCCGCATCCCCAGGCCCGGGGACTTTTTCTGGAGATCCTTTTTGAGGTGGTTTCCGCTTTTGGTACGGCGGGTTTGAGTACCGGGCTAACCCCGTATCTGAGCCTGGCGGGCAAATTGATAATTACCGGGTTGATGTTTGTGGGACGCTTGGGGCCTATTCTTTTTCTGGCAGTGATCCGGAGCTATCAACAGCCTGCTTTTTACAGAAGCCCGGAAGAAAGCATGCTGATAGGTTAAGCATATTATATATTTTGCTCGTCAAACATTTTCAGGGGGCAGACAATGGCAGCCAAGTACCAGATAGGGATTATCGGGCTCGGTAAGTTCGGCCTGCGTTTCGGCGGTGCATTGATTAAAATGGGCCATGAAGTCATCGGTGTTGACAATAACTTTGAACGGGTTCAGCAAGCCAAGGATCAACTAACACAGGTCTTTGAGGCCGATGCCATGAACAAGCAGGTGCTAAAGCAGCTGGGCTTTGATGGTGTCGATTACGTGCTGGTCAGCGTGGGAGAATCCATTGCTGCAAGCACAATGATCACCATGTATTTAAAAGAAATGGCGGTCGGTGCAGTGTGGGTTAAGGGCATGACCGAGGACCATGAAAAACTTTTGCGAAAGGCCGGGGCTGATGAGGTGATTATACCGGACAAAACGGCGGCCGGGGTGCTTGCCAATCGGCTGGCAATTCCCGGGTTTTTGGAATATCTGCCGTTCGGCAAAGACATCGCGTTAAGGCAGCTTACCGTGGATCGGTGGGCGGGCAAAACACTGCGCGAGCTGGATCTGCCGGATAAATATAAAATTCAGGTTATTGCGGTCAAATCCAAAGACGAGCAGGACCTCCGGTTTATTCCCAAAGCCGGGGAATCTTTTAAAAAAGGCGATATTCTGTTGGTTGTGGGGCACATGCACCACCTGGCAGAAATCCGGGAGGGCTGAAAAAGGATTGAAAGGGGTCTTATATAAACATTACACTGCAGGTGGAAGCAGGACTTGGAAAAGAAGCTGAAAAAACAGTTGATTCATTATCTGTCAGGATTTGCCACCCAAAGCCGGCTCGACGGCTTTGAGCGGGTGCTGGCCGATCGTAACCGCTATATTGCCGTGGCCCTGGAAAACATCTTCCAGCCGCACAATGCCAGTGCGGTGTTGCGAAGCATGGACTGCTTCGGCATCCAGGACGCCCATATCATTGAAAACGAATACGAATACCGGGTCAACCCGGACGTGGCCCTGGGCGCTTCCAAGTGGCTCACACTGGTGCGGTACAATTGCACCCCGCACAATACCGAGGCCGCCATAGATAATCTGCGCGCGGACGGATATCGCATCGTGGCCGCCACCCCGCATACCGGCGATACCCCTCTGGCCGATTTTGACCTGCATGCCGGCAAGTCGGCCCTGTTTTTCGGAACCGAACTCGAAGGCCTGTCTGATGCCATGCTGGACAGCGCAGATGAGTTCATCCGGGTTCCCATGTACGGCTTTACCGAGAGTTTTAACATTTCGGTGTCCGCGGCCATCATACTCTATGAGCTGTCCCGGAAACTCCGGCAATCCGGTATTGACTGGCATCTATCCGAAGCCGAAAAGACCGATCTGCGCCTGGAGTGGCTCAAGCAGAGCGTGCGGCATTCAGACCTGCTGATTCGCCGGTATCTTGATGAACGGTCCCTGTCTTCGGAATCCGCCTGAACAGGCACAATAAACTTCGTGATCTTTGTGGTTATGTTTTAGCTTGGGAACTTGTGAAATCAGTCGGGGGGAAAATTCGTGGAATTAATGACAGGCCTCACGGTATTGGTTTTTGTGGGCGTGGCAGCCCTGGGCCACACCTTGACCACCCTTGTCACGGCAAAGCAGGATGATCCCGATCCGCCGGCGACCGTAAGCCGCCCCCAGCAACCGGATTATGAGTGTAAGAGCCCGTCGTAGCGCCCTGCTGCGTTCCTATTCCTGGTTGATCATGGCGGCGAGATACCCGGCGCCAAAGCCGTTGTCGATGTTTACCACCGCCACGTTAGAGCTGCAGCTGTTTAGCATCGCAAATAGTGCGGTCAGCCCCCCGAGGCTGGTCCCGTATCCTATGCTTGTCGGAACCCCTATGACCGGACGGTTTACAAGTCCGCCCACAACGCTGGGAAGCGCCCCTTCCATACCCGCTGCCACTATTAGAACAGATGCCCTCTCAATGGATTTTCTGTGTGCAAAAAGCCGGTGAATTCCTGCCACTCCCACGTCGTAGACGGTCTCCACACGGTTGCCCATCGCCCGGGCTGTTAAATAAGCCTCCTTTGCCACCGGGATATCCGAAGTGCCGGCAGACATTACCAGGATGCTGCCTTTGCCGGTAATCTGCGGAGGGTGTTTTTCCAGTACAAGCACGCGCGCATCTTTATGATAAACGGCTTCCGGAAAATGCTGTTTTACATGTTCAGCCTTGTCCGAATCGATCCTGGTAACCAGGATGATGTTTTCCACTGCGGCCATTTTTTCCATTATGCCCGTTATCTGCTCTGCAGTTTTGCCTTCTCCGAAGATGACTTCAGGAAATCCCTTTCTCAGGGTTCTGTGATGGTCGATATGGGCATATTCGATGTCTTCCATGGAAAGGTGGCGAAGTTTTTCCATTGCGGAAGATATACTCATTCCGCCGTTTGCTACGGCCTCCAGGAGTTTTTGCAGGGCTTTGCTGTCCATGTCTGCCGGGTTATTCTATTTCCTGTTCAACTATCTGGCCGGATGACTCTGAAGATTGCTGTTCATCCGAGTTCTGCTGAGATTCTGACTCGGTGCTGTCTTTTTCAGTACTTTTAAGTGTTTTTAGGATAGCTTCCAGGGAATTCATCCTGTCCTTGAGCCCGGCAATGCTTCCCTGCAGATCCTCCATGCTGGTTTCAATCTGCCGGTTTAAAGAAGTACGCACCTGCTTTAGCTGTTTTTCTATGTCTTCGGGGGAAAGCTGTTTTTCCCTCAGGGTTTTGATGCGTTTGTCAGCCTCGTCTATCCGTGTTTTCATATCCTCCAGGTTTTTTTCCATCCCGGAGATATCTGATTGAATGGCCTTGATTTTTTCTGCTTCCTCTTCCAGCGAGCCGATCCGTTCACTGTTTTTCGTAAGGCCTGATTTGTTCTCCCCGATACCTGCTTCCAGCTTATCTGTTTCTGCTTTAAGCTTGTTTATCCGGCCCTCTATCCTGTTTTCAAGATCGGAAATGTTTTTTCGGGTGTTTTTCAATGATTCCTGCAAGCCTGCTACAGCAGAGGAGTTCTCTTTAATCTGCTTTTCAGACTTATAGACCCGATCTTTAATCTCTTTAGTCTGTTTGCGCACCAGTTGGGAGATTGCATCAAGTCTTTCGTTGATTTTTCCTGAAAGCCCGCGGAATTCTCGCTCCCCCCTTGATTCGAGTGTTTTGATCCGGGTGTGCAGGGTATAATATCCGAAAAATCCCAGCCCGCAAATCACACACAAGATCAGTAGCCAGAGAAAGATTGCTCCTGCTCCCGGCCGGGACTTGCGTTTCTTTTCCGGGCCGGCCCCGGAAGGTTTGGGTTCTTCCGGCGGAGTTTCGGGCTCTTCTTTTGAAAAATCTATTTTAAAACCTCTGGGGCCCTGCTCTTCCATTTTTTATTCCCATTCAATGGTGCTGGGGGGCTTGGAACTGATATCGTATACTACCCGGTTTACCCCCTGGACCTCGTTTATTATGCGGTTTGAGATTTTGCCCAGCAGATCGTGCGGAAGTTTTGCCCAGTCTGCTGTCATGGCATCCACACTGGTTACCGCCCGGATTGCCAGGATGTTTTCATATGTGCGTTTATCTCCCATTACGCCCACGCTTTTAACGGGAAGGAGCACGGCAAAGGATTGCCACAGTTTCCTGTAGTAGCCGGCTTTACGGATTTCGTCCAGCAGGATGGCATCTGCGCGGCGCAGCACTTCCAGTCTATTTTCCGAGATTTCGTCTATAACCCGAATGGCCAGCCCCGGGCCGGGGAAGGGCTGGCGCCAGACAAGCTCCTCGGGCAGTCCAAGTGTTTCACCCAGTTTGCGCACCTCGTCCTTGAACAGAAACTTCAGTGGCTCTATTAGTTTTAGCTTCATTTTTTCAGGCAGCCCGCCCACATTGTGATGTGACTTTATTATCGAGGTCGGCCCGCCAAAGGCGGATCTGGACTCAATGATGTCGGGATACAGGGTGCCCTGGGCGAGGAACTCGGCGTTTTCTATTTTCTGCGCTTCGGCTTCAAAAACGTCCATGAAGATTTTTCCGATGATCTTTCTCTTTTCTTCCGGATCTGAGATCCCCTGCAGCGCATTGATGAAGTCTTTGGTCGCATCCACATAGTCTATGTTCATTTCCAGGTGCTGCCCGAAGATTTTTTTCAGACGAGCGCCTTCATTTTGCCTAAGCAAGCCGTTGTCCACGAATATGCATGTAAGCTGTTTACCGACGGCCTGGTGAATTAGCATGGCTGTAACCGAGGAATCAACGCCTCCGGAAAGTCCCAGGATCACCTGCTTGTCACCCACTGCCTGCCGGATTTCGGAAACAGCTTCCCTTGCAAACGCTTTCATGGTCCATTCGGCGCTGCACCCGCAGATTTCAAACAGGAAGTTTTTAAGCATCTGCTTGCCCTGAAGGGTGTGCTCTACTTCCGGGTGAAACTGCAGGCCGTAGAATCCACGGTCCGGGTCTGCCGCTGCGGCCATGGGGGTGTTTTCCGTGACCGCGGTTACCTCGAAGCCATCGGGAAGAGAGGTTATAGAGTCTCCGTGGCTCATCCAGCATTGGGTGTTTTGGTCGATTCCTGCCAGCAGCGCGTCTTCTTTTTGAACCTGCAGTCTGGCAAACCCGTATTCCCTTTTTTCGGCCCGGGAGACATTGCCCCCCAGGGCATTTACCATGAACTGCATCCCGTAGCAGATACCAAGCACCGGTATGCCGAGGGCGAAAATTTCGTAAGTGGTCCCGGGGCTGTCGTATTCGTATATACTGGCAGGCCCGCCCGAGAGTATAATTCCTTCGGGCTGAAGCGCTTTTAAACGCTCAATGTCGATATCCGGCGGCTCGATCTGGCAGTAGACGTTTTGTTCTCGCACGCGCCTTGCGATCAGCTGATTATATTGAGAGCCGAAATCTATAACTATGATCATGTTTTCCTCAAATCAGGAAAGTCTTTTGGGAGCCCGACGGGCAATGGGCGCATGCCCGTGCAAATCATTTGATTAAACAAAATGAATATGTTAAAGCAGGCCGGAAATGTCAACGGGAATTTTGTAAAACAGCCGGAAAGCGGGTATTTTGGCGTGATCGTCCAGATATATGAAATTCAGACTCCAGAAGAAGCCCAAAAAATGGTTTCACTGGGCGTGGATCATATTGGGAGCGTGCTTACCGGGGCGGAAAGCCGGTCGAAGCTTAAGGAAACCATCGCCCTGGTGGGTGATTCAGGTGCCAGAAGCAGTCTCATCCCGTTGTTTGAAGACATGGACCGGATCAGCGCGGCCCTGGATGAATATCGGCCTGATATTGTTCATTTCTGCCAGAGCGTTTTTGACGCATCAGAAGACTGGGCCGCGCGCTGCGGGCGTCTGATATCGATGCAGGCGACTGTAAAGGAGCGGTTTCCGGAAATTTCAGTAATGCGCACCATTGCCGTTCCGCCGCCCGGCCCGGCAGATCATCTGCCGATTATGGAAGTGGCCCGGCATTTCGAGCTGCTGACAGATTTTTTTTTAATCGATACTTTTTTGATGGAAGGCGATACAGCGGCCGGGCAGCCGGAGGCCGGATTTGTTGGAATTACCGGGCAAACCTGCGACTGGCGAGTGGCAGGCCAGCTCGTGGAGCAAAGCAGCATTCCCGTGATTCTTGCCGGCGGGCTTTCGCCGGACAATGTTTTTGACGCAGTGCGAAAGGTTCGGCCGGCCGGGGTTGATTCCTGCACGCTTACCAATGCGGTAGATGAAACCGGGGCATATGTCCGTTTTAAAAAAGACCCGGACAAGGTGGCAAGGTTTGTGGAACAAGCACGGCTGGCGGGGCGGGAAGTGGAAAGCTCCAAGGTGCAAGATGAAAGGTGAAACAGATCGGTTTTTTTCTTGAAGCTTGAATCTTGCAACTTTCAGCTTAAGGTTTGAGTAAGTCATAGAAATTACATTTTTGAAATAATCTTTATAAAAGGAATAAAAAGGAGAGTCCCGTAAATGTATGAAAGCGGAGATCTGAAAAAGGGGCTTAAGGTCGAGATCGATGGCGAGCCTTACGAAATTGTGGATTTTGAATTCGTCAAGCCGGGCAAGGGTCAGGCTCTTTACAAGTGCAAGTTAAAAAACATGATTACAGGCGCGCAGTTTGATAAAACCTACAGGTCAGGTGAAAAAATCAACAAGGCGGATCTGGAGGAGCAGCAGATGGAATACCTGTATACTGACGGGGACCATTACCACTTCATGAATACCACCACTTATGAGCAGGAGTCCATGTCCGCCCGTCAGCTGGGCGAGTCTGTGAAATATCTCAAGGAAAATACGGTCTGCAACGTGCTGCTTTTCCAAGGAAAACCCATTGGCCTTTCCCTGCCCAACTTTATAGAGATGAAGGTTGTGCGCGCCGATCCCTGGGTCAAGGGCGATACGGCCTCGGGCAGCTACAAGCCGGTCGAGCTGGAAACAGGCCTGACCATCCAGGTGCCCCCTTTTATAGAGGAGGGACAGAAGATCCGGATCGATACCCGCACCGGCCAGTACGTGGAACGCATCAAAGAATGATGGTTTCGTAAAAAGCTGTTTGTCCCGCCGGACGGTATTTTTGCAAAAAGAAACTCCGTAAGCATCCTGGCTGATCGGCGGCGCGAAAAAGGAGTTTCCTCGCTCCAGGAGCCTCCTGGAGGCTCAATTTCCGCTCTTATTTTTTCCTTGACAGGTCAAATTTTGTTTTGTTAATGAATGAAGCTTCATTCAGTGAATGAGCGTTCATTCATTATAATTTTTGCCAAACAGGGCGGCTAACCAGGATACAGGCTGAAATGAATATGGAACAGCCAAGCGTAAAATATAACCAGATTCTTAATGCGGCGATAAAAGTGTTTGCAGAACAGGGTTTCCACCAGGCCACCATCTCCCAGGTAGCCAGGGAGGCAGGGGTCGCAGACGGGACTATATATTTGTATTTTAAAAGCAAGGCAGACCTTCTTTCAAATTTTTTCAGTTACAAGACGCGCCTGGTCTTTGATCGTTTCCGCAATGCGGTGGACCAGGCCGAAAACGCCCGTTCCAAGCTTACAAGCCTTATAGAGCTGCATCTTGGCGAGTTTCAGCGTGATCCGAACATGGCCGTTGTCTTTCAGCGCGAAGCCCTGCTGGCCCGCTACCTGGATGAGGAAAGCATTCGCGAAATAACCAAAACTTACATGGACCTGCTGGACGAGATTTTGAGGCAGGGACAGCAGGAAGGCACCATACGAAATACTTTGCCACTCGGTCTTGCCAAGCGTTTTATCCTGGGAGCCGTAAATGAGGTGATAAATACATGGCTGGTGGCGGGAAGCGACGGAGAGCTTGTAGATATGGCCGGGCCTCTGGTGGAGCTTTGTTTTAAGGGTATTGGGGCCGGCCGGGGAGAATAAGACTTACAGGGAAGTCCAAGGTCGGGGTCGGTTTTTGAAGCGACATTGAGCGTTTCAGGGATTTGACAAATCCCTGAAACGCTCAGG
>JAGXLE010000265.1 GCA_018334855.1 Desulfobacterales bacterium
TTGTAATGGCATGCAACACTGCATCCAGCGTTGCCACGGAAGCAGTGCAAAACCGATTTGACATGCCGGTCTACGAGGTCATAAGCCCGGCGGTTGATCTGGCGCTTGAAAAAACCCGCAGAAATATAATCGGAGTAATTGGAACGCGGGCCACAATTGAAAGCGGCATATATGAACACAAAATAAGCAGGCTTCGCCCTGAGGCAAAAGTCCATTCCGCGCCCTGCCCTCTTCTGGTCCCGCTGGTGGAGGAAGGCTGGTTCACAAAGCCCGAAACCCGGATGATAATCAAAAAATACCTGCACCCTTTAAAAGTAAGGCAGATAGACACCCTGATACTGGGATGCACCCATTATCCGGTTTTAAAAAATGTCATTGCCGCCAAAATAGGCAAGAAGGTCAATATAATAGATTCTTCCAAGGCTCTTGCCGGACAGATAAAGCAGTTTCTTTCCGATTTTCCGGACATGGATGGCAGTCTGAGCAAAAACAGCGAAGCCCGGTTCTATGTATCAGACCTGACCCCCCAGTTTGAAAAAACAGCCCGAACCGTTATCAGGCGCAATATCAGGCTGACGCCGGTTGATATATAAAACTTTTCTAAAATTATCAAACTGTTCCCCTGTAATTAGGGCCGACTATCAGCATTGAATTCGGGCATATCAACTGCACTGTTTCCATGGTGTTTCCGAATAAAAGCTCTTTTACAAGTCCATGGCCATAGGCGCCTATTACAACAAGAGCGTCATGGGGAATCTCGTAAAGGTTGGTTTTAAAATCTCCTTTTTCAAATATCCGCCATTTCCTGACATACTTATCCATCTCAGGGGCCAGACCCGCCTCCTCGATAATCTGCTCGTAATCCTCCCGTTTGCGCTTTGCTTCCTGGGTAAAAACGTCAAGCGGGAGGCCGGATAACCGGCTTAACCTGATGCCCAGCCTAAGAGCCCTTGTTGCATTGGCAGATCCTCCAAACATCACTGCCAGGCTGTGCCAGGGCTTGTATACAGGGCTTGGAATCAGCACCGGGAAGCGTGCCGAATGCACAATACGGCGAACGCGCGGGCCGATATATCCGAGCCCTATCTTGGATGAAAGATCGGTAATGCTTCTTGGACAGCACATGAAATCAAAATTCACAGGGAGATCAGGCAGTGTCGAGGCGGTAAAATGCTTGGGTTCAAGGAACCTGGGCTCTTCAGAGCCGATTTCCTCAATTATTTCTGTTACGTGTTTTCGCGCCGTCTCCGGGTCCCTGAGATATGAACTGTCCAGATCCACCTGAACAACGTCGTTTTCAAAATACATCAGGAACTTAACATATTCAGGGATATAGATCACCGGCAGAATATCAAAGTGCCTGCAGAAATATGCGCTCTCCAGGAGGGTTTCCCTTCCAAAGGGCGTATTTCTGAAAATATGCAGCATCTGCATTTGCATTGGAATCCTCCTTTGCTTTTTACGGTCATTATATGCTTTCCAGATTAATGCTGCGTCTGAACAATAAGTTCATGACGGTATCTGTCAAGCAGGGTGGCCTTTGAAACCATGCCCACGAAGCGTTTGTTGGCTACCACGGGCATGCTGAAAAGGCCCCTTAAATCCATTTTATCAAGCACATCCGAGAGTTCTTCATGAATATCCACGGTCTCAATGTCTGTCTGCATTATCTGCTCAAGAAATACAGTTTCATACAAAAGCGGATCAAACAGGTAGGGACGTATATCATCGAGATGGATCATGCCTTTTAGTTCGCCCGTCTCCTTATCCACAACAGGAAAGTAGTTCCTGTGCGACTGCTGAACCACCTTTATAAAATCACCAAGAAGCATGTCTTGCGAGACCGTGATGCAGTCCTTTTCAACCAGTTCGTCAATGCTCATGTCAGCCAGAACCTTGGCATCGGTGCGCGGCCTGAGATAATGCCCTCTTTCCATCAAGTCCTTGAAATAATAGGATGCCGGTTCCCAGGCGTGGCAAATGGTTGTGGAAAGCGCGGAAACAAGTATCAAGGGAAGTATGGTTTCATAACCGCCCGTAACCTCGATAATCAGAAACATTCCAGTAAGAGGCGCTTGCAGAATGCCGCTCACCAAGCCGGCCATGCCCAGCAGGGCAAAACACCCCTCATCTACCCATGAAAGCCCGGGCAGCAAAAAATCCACGAACCTGTGATACATCAGGCCGGCAAAACTTCCTATAACCAGACAGGGGGCAAATATTCCCCCTGACCCGCCCCATCCAAGGGTAAAAGAAGTTGCTATTATCTTGGCGGCAACCAGCAGCAAAACCAGACCAAGCCCTTGCGTAAAAGCGCCTTCAACCATTTTTTGTATGGTATGGTATCCTTCCCCGAGTACCTCGGGCAGCATCAGGCCTATTGCGCCCACCAGGCATCCGCCCATAAAAGCGCGCATCCACAGGGGCAGCGTAATTTTGCCTGAAACGCGATGAGAATATCGCAATGCAAGGGTCAGCGCAATTGACACGGCCGCTGTTACAACAGCCAGACCCACTGCCGCAAGGGTTGTAGTTACATCCACGTCAAAGCGAAGATGGGTAAAAGCTATCTGATTTCCCTGAAGCAGCCTGCTGATCTGAGCACCTGCAACTGAAGCCACGGCAACAGGTACAATTGTAAGTGCAGACCATTCTCCGAGAATGATCTCAATTGTAAAGACCATCCCTGTGATAGGAGCATTAAATAT
>JAGXLE010000266.1 GCA_018334855.1 Desulfobacterales bacterium
AAGGCGTCAAACAAGCCCTTTTTCGACATGCACCGTGCTTGAGCTGCTTGTCGCAGGCGGGCTTCCGGAAATTGGCCGTGGGACCGCCCACATCGTGGATATATCCCTTGAATTCGGGATCGCGGGTAAAGCTTTTGGCCTCCCGCAGTATGGATTCGTGACTTCTCGAGCGTATGATTCTTCCCTGGTGAAAATTCAGGGAACAAAAATGGCATCCGCCAAAACAGCCCCGGGAACTAATAATGGAAAAGCTTACTTCCTCTATTGCGGGCACACCGCCGGCCTGCTCGTAATCCGGGTGGGCTCGTCTGGTAAAAGCGAGCTCGTGCACCCGGTCCAGTTCATGTTGAGAGAGTGGCTGTTGGGGTTTGTTCTGCAGAACGTAGTAATCAAAATGGGGCTCAGCCAGGGGTTTGGCATTGATCGGATCGGTATTTTCCTGTTGAATCCTGAAACTTTTCGCAAACACGGCCGGATCATTTTTTAGTGCCGGGAAATCGGGTAAAATCAGGCCGTCAAATTCCCGGGGCAGATTTTTGAGCTTTACAACTGTACCTCTGACATCGGTAATTTCCGAAAGAGGTTCGCCAGCATCCATACGTCCGGCTATTTCCAGAATCGTCTTTTCACCCATGCCGTAGACAAGCATATCCGCCTTGGAATCCACCAACACCGAGCGGCGCAGCTTATCTGACCAGTAATCATAGTGGCTCAGTCGCCTAAGCGAGGCTTCCAGTCCTCCCAGTATCACAGGGATCTTTTTATATGCGCGCCGGATAATGCCTGTGTAGACCAGAGTGGCCCTGTCCGGTCTGGCACCGCCGACGCCTCCGGGACTGTATACGTCGTTTTTCCGGAATCTGCAATGCACAGTGTAGTTGCTCACCATGGAATCCAGATTTCCGGCGGTTACCAGAAAGGCAAGCCTGGGCCTGCCAAAGACCTGAAACGCATCCTGACTCGTATAATCCGGTTGAGACAGTATCGCCACTCTATAGCCCTCTGCTTCGAGTACGCGGGCTATAACGGCTGCACCAAACGAAGGATGATCCACGTAAGCATCCCCGCTCACCAGGATAAAATCCGGCCTGTCCCAATTTCTGTACTTGATATCCGTTATTGTAGTCGGAAAAAAATCTCTTCTGTCAAGGCCCATTAAACAGAAATTCCCCAAAAATGACCCGGAAAAAAAGAAAAATAAAAGGAGCGTTTAGTCGGTTATTACTTCATTGACCGCCCTGTTCTCATCCACCCACAGCCCGATAATCGGTATTGTCTGATAATGGCTGCGAAGAAACGCTATGCCTGCCGCCAGATGGCTGCGCTGTTCTTCTTCTCCGGCCGGGTTTCCCGCACAGTCGTGATGACCGGCGAGTGCAATGCCCGCGGATGCGTGTTTTTCCACGGAGATTCGAACCCGCCTCAGGATGGATTGAACCAAATTCTGATCCGCCTGGTTTGCCAGAATAAGATTCGGACCGGGTTCTGTAATGGAATCCACATTCAAAACATTGAATCGGTTCTGCAGGTACCTGATTACAGGCAGCTGAACCCTTCCGTCCATGCAGTTTATGACTGTGCAAAAACTCATTGTCCCCCCACTGATAACCTTTGGTTATATTCTTATAGCGCTGTTGATAAACCCCGTTTCCCCGGGCAGTGGAATTACTCGCCCTTGTCAAATAGCTGTGTCATCTTCTCCAAATCCCCTGATACCGTATACTTCTGCTCCATAAACATTTGGCGGCCGTCGGCCTTGCGGGTCATGATATCCATCCAGAGCCCAAACGGCGTGCTAATGGTGATGTCCGGGTTAGGAAATGATCCCTGTTCGGCCTCCACCTCCCCGGTTCTGACTGTAAAATAGCATGAGTCATTTACATCTCCGGAAAAGTTAAACTGCAGGATCATTTCTCGGTCCCCGGCCGCTTCGGAATTTAAGCCAAAGGGCAAAATGATCATAAAGTCTTCCAGGGATTCAGGGCGGGGAATCATCTTTTTTTCCTGAAATTTTTTGGGCGTTACCCCTTCGTTGATGCAGGTTTTCCAGTAGAGATTGCCCATGCGGATAAAGAAATCCGTATCCACGAGCGGTTGCCTGATCCTCTCCATTGTAGCGGCAGATACCTGCATTGATTCCACAAGTTCGCGCCCGGCCTGTTCTGTTGCATTCAGTACGTCGTTTATTATTTCCTCGGGAAAGTCGCCTGCCAGTCTTTCTGCGGTAGTCCTGTAGATTTCAGCCACGACAGGCCCCTCAAGTGTATTGTTGAGGTAATCAGAAAGGGCATTGAATTCCGATTCATCGGGAAATCCGCACACCGAGAGCCATACAGCCGGCGGCAGCCTGTTTCTTAAAGGATGATAAATCTTTCCGCTGGCGTTTTTTTCGAAAAACGGCTGTGCTACCGGAAGTGTCCGCTCTATGAATGCGCTCATGGCCGCATTCATGGTATGAAAATACAGGGGGGTGGCGTAGACCACAAGATCTGCCGCCAGCCATTTGGGAAACAGTTCGGTTGTCATGTCATCTTTATGGATACATTTGCCCGGGGTCTTTGTCCAGCAGGTAAAGCAGCCTATGCAGTTTTTGATTTTCTTCTCTCGCAGGTGTACAACTTCGATCCCGGCACCCGCATCCTGCATGCCCCTGACGAGATGGTTCAGCATCAGTTCGGTCTTGCTCTGGTCCCCTGTACGGGGACTG
>JAGXLE010000033.1 GCA_018334855.1 Desulfobacterales bacterium
ACCCTTACTATATGCACTCCTTTCATGGCCGCCGCGGCCACCGCTGCCAGAGTTCCGGCTTCGACCCCGGGACTGTCCAGCGAAAAGTCGGTATCTGCATTCTTTGACAGCACCTGCCTGATAAAAGCTTTTCTGGAGGGACCCAGCAAAACAGGCAGACCGAGCTCCAGGAAACGATCTGCCCGGTCTATCAGCTCCAGGTTGTGAGCGGCTGTTTTTCCGAATCCTATTCCCGGATCCACGATAATCCTGCCTCGCTCTACGCCGGCGTTTTCAGCTTTTTTAACCGAATCTTTCAGAAAGCTGAAAATTTCACCCACCAGGTCTTTATAGACCGGGTCAATCTGCATGGTTTTGGGATCTCCCTTCATGTGCATCAGCACCAGCAGGGTGCCGTATTCGGCCGCCACCTTGCCCATTGCAGGGTCAAAGCGAAGGGCGCTTATGTCATTTATAATCGCGGCTCCTGCATTGACAGCCCGCCGGGCCACTTCGGCCTTGGTGGTATCAATGGAAATGGGAACAGCAAGTTTCGGGGCCAAGTGTTCGATGACAGGTATCACCCGCCGGGTTTCTTCCTCGGCTGATACGGGTTCGGAAAACGGCCGGCTGGACTCCCCTCCTATATCCAGGATGTCTGCACCGTCTGCAACTATCTTATCTGCCTGTGAAAGTGCCGCATCCTTTCGCAAAAATCTCCCGCCGTCTGAAAAAGAATCAGGGGTGATGTTTAAAATGCCCATGATTGCAGTGCGTTGTCCCAGTTCCAGCTGATGGCCGCCACACTGGAGACTATGCCTGCTCATCAGCATCAGCGCTTTCCCTGTTTTCTTCAGATTCACCGGCGTTGTTCCGGTGCTGCTCTTCCGACTCGGTGGGTTCTGACGGGAGCTTTATGCCCGGCCGCATTTCATAAATCATGGCATCCAGCTCTTTTCCCATCACGGTTTCCGTATCCAGCAGCCTTTCTGCCAGCTTGTTTAAGATGTCCATGTTGTCGGTTAAGATCTGCTTGGCGCGGTTGTAGGTTTCAGTTACCAGGTTGGAGACTTCGGAATCGATTTTCTGGGCGGTAGCCTCGGAATAATCGCGATGCTGTGCGATTTCACGGCCCAGAAATATGTGCTCCTCGTTCTGTCCGTAGGTAAGCGGCCCCAGGTTTTCACTCATTCCCCACGAGCAGATCATTTTGTGGGCAAGTTCCGTTGCCTTTTTTATGTCATTGGCTCCGCCGGTGCTTATGCGCCTGAAAACGAGTTCTTCGGCCGCGCGTCCTCCCATGGCAACAGCCAGTTCGCTCATCAGCTGATCCTTGAACATAAAGTCGCGCTCCTCGGGCAGAAACCAGGTAATGCCGGCCGCCCTGCCCCGGGGAATGATTGTGATTTTGTTTATTGAGTCCGTTTCCGGGGACAGGCGGGCCACCAGGGCGTGTCCACCTTCATGGTAGGCAGTGATCCTTTTGTCTTCCTCTTTCATGACTTTTGACTTGCGCTCCAGGCCCATGAAAATCTTGTCCTTGGCCTCCTCGAAATCCTCCATGAAAACTTTATCCCTGTTTTTCTTTGCGGCGATAAGAGCCGCCTCGTTGACCATGTTTTCCAGGTCAGCCCCCGAAAAACCGGGAGTGCCCTTTGCAAGAGCAACCGAGTCCACATCGTTGTCAGTAGGTGTTCTTTTCAGGTGAACCTCTATGATTTCGGTTCTGCCCTTGATATCAGGCATGGGCACAACCACCTGCCGGTCAAACCGGCCGGGTCTCAGCAGTGCCGGGTCGAGCACGTCGGGACGGTTGGTCGAGGCTATAAGGATAACGCCTTCATTGGATTCAAATCCGTCCATTTCCACCAGCAGCTGGTTTAGGGTCTGTTCGCGCTCGTCGTGTCCGCCGCCCAGTCCGGCGCCGCGCTGGCGGCCAACCGCGTCGAGCTCATCGATAAATATCAGGCACGGGGCGTTTTTTTTGCCCTGTACAAACAGATCCCTCACCCTGGAGGCGCCGACTCCCACAAACATTTCCACAAAATCCGAACCGCTGATGCTGAAAAACGGAACCCCGGCTTCGCCGGCTATTGCGCGTGCAAGCATGGTTTTGCCTGTTCCGGGAGCACCTACCATCAGGACCCCCTTTGGTATCCGGCCGCCAAGGCGCGTATATTTCTTGGGATTTCTCAGAAACTCCACCAATTCGGATACTTCCTCCTTGGCTTCATCCACTCCCGCCACGTCGGCGAAGGTGATCTTTTCTGTCTGCTCCGAAAGCATGCGCGCCCCGCTTTTGCCGAAAGACATCGCTTTCCCCCCGCCCCCCTGCATCTGCCGCATGAAAAATATCCATACAGCTATAAGCAGGATCATGGGAAACCAGGATACAAGAACAGAGACAAACCACGGGGTATCCTGTTCCGGCTTGGCCTTGATGGAAACCCCCTTGTCTCTTAAAATGCTTATCAGTTCATTGTCCTGCGGGGCATAGGTGTAGATATTATCGCCGCCGGTATCAGTTGCCGTCAGTTTCTGGCCCTCTATGACAACGCTGTTGACCTGACCGTCTTCGACCATGCTCAGAAACTGAGAGTATCCGATTTCTTTTCTGGTCTCCTGCTGGGTGTTGAAGATATTGTAGAGCATGATCATCATAAGAACTATGACGATCCACAGCGCAAGGTTTTTGTTAAAGGCGTTCAATGTGTGTTTCCTCCGGATCTACTTATCTGTATGATTTCGGAAAAACGATATCTTCAGTACGTTTTTCGTGGTTTTGGTTATTTTGACCCGCTCATTTATCCGCATGCCTGCAACCCAGATGATCTCCTCTCCGCTTTGCACCACCGGTACGGCACCGCGTTGATCCGCCGGCACCTTCTTGTTTATAAAAAAATCTTTTAATTTAACCGTCCCGTCCATGCCCAGCGGCGTAAAGCGATCGCCGGGCCGCGGGTTTCGAATAACCAAGGGTAACTCCACCCGGTCCATGTCGATAAAGGCGACGGCGACCATGTTCTCCTGTTCAAAAATATTAATGTTAGCATAAAATTTTAGCTGTTGGAATAGCATCTGTGAATCAATTTCTTCTATCCGTACTGATTCCGCAACCTCTCCCACCTGTTTTAGCCTATATTCAAAAGGTACCGCCTGCAATTTTGAGCCCTTGTCCCCTAAAGAGCGCAGGGGCTTTGTTTCTTTTGCAAACCTGAGAGTATCACCTTTGCGCAGCACCCGTACGCGGCCCGGCAGATGGAGATGCCCTGCGGCATCCTGATCTGAGGCCAGATTCAGTATATTTTTTATATGGTGATATCCAATGCGCCCCAAATCGCCTTTTACTTTCAAAAGGGCCTTTCGAATGAGCCTGCGCCTGGCGGCTGTGTGAAGAGACATAAGAGGCTGCACCGAAAGAATCATCTCACCGGCTTGGCTGTTGTTTTTGATTGTGGCCTCCTCTAAGACCGGTGCCAGCAAGTCCTCAATCCATTCCGACTCGTCGCGCATTACCTCCGCGAGCCTGTTTAAATTATCGATAATGCTGGGATTGTAGTGCACAAGTTCCGGAATAAGGCTGTTTCGTATGCGGTTTCGCGTAAACCGGTTATCCCTGTTGGATTGATCAATACAATATGAAAGCTGCTGGGCCTGGAGAAATCGCTCAATCTCGATTCGCGAAGTCTCGATCAAGGGCCTGATGATTCTTCCCCGGACAGGGGAAATGCCTCCCAAGCCGCTTGGCCCGCTTCCGCGAAGCAGGTTTAAAAGGACCTGTTCCGCGCAATCCTCTGCCTGATGGCCTACGGCGATTTTATCAAAGCCTTCAAGATCTGCAGTCTCGGCAAAAAAGTTGTAGCGCTCTTTTCTTCCTTCTTCTTCCAGATTCCCGCCCCTTTCATAAAGATTTATTTTTCTGGAATAATATGACAGGTTCATTCGTCTGGCAAGGGTTTCCACAAACATGGCGTCCGAGTCGGAAGATTTTTTGCGCAGGCCGTGGTTAAGATGCGCAATGCCGATTCTCCATCCAAAGATCGGCGCAAGGCTTGCCAGGCCGTAGAGGAGAGCAACAGAGTCGGCCCCTCCTGAAACGCCTACCAGCACGGAGTCATGTTCTCTTAGCATGGCGTGCCTGCAAAGAGTTTCTTCCATCCGTCTTATAAACGCATTTTCCGATGATATATTCGATTTTTGCGGATTCAACAGTTTGCTTATGTTTAGAAATTTTTTAGATTCGTAAATAATTTATAATACAATAACCATTTATAGGGCAAAAACAATCATGGAACAAACTCCTGTGAAATCATTTTTTCGCGCCGCCGATCAGCCGGGGTGCTTACGGATTTCCTTTCTGCAAAAATACCGGCTTGGCAGAATAAAAAGCTTTTTACGAGCCTGTCAAAAATTGTCTCTTGAAAACCTCTTCCACAGGCCTTATAGTAATTATCCCGGTCGGGATAGGCGGGGTGTTAGCGGTACCCTGTACCCGAAAACCGCTTGATGCGGGGCTGAATTCCCCTCCGAGGATATGATGCGGATGCCGCAGGTCATTCAGGTCGGCCGCCGCGCAACAGACGGTTACGAACCTCGTCAGGTCCGGAAGGAAGCAGCGATAAGTAATGCAGTCTGTGTCGCGGATCGTTCCCGGCCAGGTTATGACCTGCATTTTCCAAGTCTTTCCGAAGAGGGGTTCCCGGCCGGAATTCAGCTCCTTGTTTTTACCCGCATATCTATAAAGAGCTATATGTAAAAACCTGCCTTGACATTCCACCATCGTGACTTATTTTTCTGTCAAACTTCAACAGATTCGGCAAGTTTCCAGTTGATCCCGATGTGCAGACGGGTTGATCGAAAAGATGTGCCGGAATCTTTAAGAAGAGAGGTGATAGAATTGAATCACGATTCGCACGGTAAGAACACGGCCAGTGAGCCGGAAAAACAAACAGAAGCCGGAGAGGCGCCTATGAACAAGAAAAAAACGCAGCAAAGCAGCGCCATGGAAAAGGAAGAAGAGCAGGCAACCAAAACGGCAGAATCGGAAGAAGATATAGAACAGTTGAAAAACGATCTTTCGTCTGCGCAGTCCGAGGCCGCCGAGACTTATGACCGGCTGCTTCGGCTGTCGGCTGAATTTGAAAATTACAAGAAACGCGTTCAGAGGCAGATGGAGGATCATAAAAAATATGCCAATGAGGAGCTGATAAAGGATCTGCTCTCTGTGGTGGACAATCTGGAAAGGGCGCTTAATGCAGCCGGAGAAAAGCAGGGCGAAACCGACGCAAATATGGCCGAAGGCATTGAGATGACGTTAAACGAAATCCTGAAAACTTTGAAAAAGCATAATGTAGAGCCTGTCGAGGCCATGGGAAAGCCTTTTGATCCGACCTATCACGAGGCGGTCATGCAGGAGGAGTCAGATGAATATCCTGAAAATACTGTGATAGGAGAACTGCAGAAAGGCTACCTTCTCCACGACAGGCTGATACGCCCGGCCATGGTGGTTGTTTCAAAGGCAAAGACATCCTGACAGAAAATCTACTGTGCGGCAGTGCGGGTATTTCGCACGGAAAATAAAGATATCCTGAAAATATATTAATCCAAGGAGGCATAAAAATGGGAAAGGTAATCGGAATTGATCTGGGTACGACCAATTCATGCGTGGCTATACGGGAACAAAACGAGTCAAAGGTTATCACCAACCCTGAAGGTGGGCGTACCACTCCTTCAGTGGTTGCTGTAAATGACAGCGGTGAGCGAATGGTGGGCCAGATAGCAAAGCGCCAGGCTATTACCAACCCTGAAAATACAGTATTCGGCGTCAAGCGGCTTATAGGCCGCAAGTTCGATTCAGACGCTGTTCAGCGCGATATCAAGAACCTGCCGTATACTATTGAAAAGGCAAATAACGGTGATGTCCGGATCAAGATCCAGGACAGTTTCTACAGCCCGGCTGAAATTTCTTCCTATATCCTGGGCCATATCAAGCGCTATGCAGAGGATTACCTGGGAGAGACCGTAACGGATGCCGTTATTACGGTGCCGGCTTATTTTGATGACAGCCAGAGGCAAGCCACAAAGGACGCAGGAAAAATTGCAGGGTTAAACGTACAGCGGATCATAAACGAGCCGACTGCGGCTTCGCTTGCCTACGGACTTGACAAGAAATCCGACGAAAAAATTGCGGTGTTTGACTTCGGCGGCGGCACATTTGATATTTCCATCCTGGAAATCGGTGACGGGGTCTTCGAGGTTAAGGCAACCCACGGCGATACACATCTGGGCGGAGACGACCTGGACCTGAGGGTAATTGATTACCTGGCAGACGAGTTTAGAAAAGACAGCGGAATCGACATCCGAAACGACAAAATGGCCCTGCAGCGGCTGAAGGAAGCAGCGGAAAAAGCCAAGATGGAGCTTTCCACTGCCATGCAGACCGAGGTGAATCTGCCGTTTATAACTGCGGATTCAAGCGGGCCCAAGCACATGAATGTCAAACTGACCCGCGCCAAGCTTGAATCACTGGTTGAAGATCTGCTCGACAGGCTTGAAGGTCCCTGTCAGACCGTGTTAAAAGACGCCGGTGTCAGCGCGGACCAGGTTGATGAGGTTATTCTGGTCGGAGGCATGACGCGTATGCCCGCAGTTCAGGAACGGGTCAAGAAAATTTTTGGAAAAGAGCCTCACAAGGGCGTTAACCCCGATGAGGTTGTGGCCTTAGGCGCTGCCATTCAGGGCGCAGTGCTGTCCGGAGACGTCAAGGATGTGCTGCTTTTGGATGTCACCCCGCTTTCCCTGGGAATTGAAACCCTGGGCGGCGTGATGACCAAGCTGATTGAGAAAAACACCACGATACCCACCAGAAAGAGCCAGATTTTCTCCACAGCTGAGGATAATCAGAGGGCGGTCACTATTCATGTGCTCCAGGGCGAGCGTGAGATGGCGGCCGACAACAAGAGCCTCGGCAGATTCGAGCTCACAGATATTCCGCCAGCGCCCAGGGGCGTACCGCAGATAGAGGTGACATTTGATATAGACGCCAACGGTATTGTGCACGTATCTGCCAAGGATAAGGCCACCGGCAAGGAGCAGTCTATCCGGATTACTGCATCCAGCGGCTTGAGCCAGGAGGAGATAGAGAAACTGGTCAAAGAAGCCGAACAGCACGCAGAAGAGGACAAAAAACGACGTGAATTGGTGGAAGCCAGGAACAATGCAGACGCCCTGATCTACTCCACGGAAAAATCACTCAACGAGCTTGGAGACAAGGTTGATGCAGATACCAAGCAGCGGGTTGAAGAGATAATCGGCAGGCTGCGCAAGGCCATGGAAGGCGAAGACAAGGACGAGATAAACAAGATAAGCGAAGAGCTGCAGCAGGCATCCCATAAGCTGGCTGAAACCATGTATCAGCAGGCTTCCGGCTCCGGCGGCGAACAGGCTGCCGGCGGCGCCGATCAAGGCTCAGGAGCCGGACAGTCCCAGCAGGGCAGCCAGGACGAAGACGTTGTGGATGCCGACTATGAAGAGGTAGACGACGACAAGAAATAAATCCTGACTTACCACAGGATCGGCATAAAGCCCGGCTACGCCTTAACAGGTGTGGCCGGGCTTTTTTTGACATTCGGAGGGCACGGATGAAACCGGTTGACTTTTGCAATATATCTGCTAACTAGTGCCCATCCAGAAATGGCTAATTTGCCCAATTTCTGCGTCAGGCTCAAATTTTAATCCTCAAAATACTTTGAGTATTCCTGCGGTTAAAATTTTCGCCTTCCTTGAACTTGGACAAATTATCTGATTTCTGGACGGACACTAACTAACCTCTCCTGCCAAATAAAAATAGATTGGATTTTTAACAGATTTTTAAAACCTTGAACTTTGAACCAAAATGGTGCTGACCGAGATACTTGCAAGAAATGCCCGGATGTATGGGGCCGAGACCGCCCTCATAGAGCGGGAGCCTGAAGAAAAAAAACGCAGGGAGATTACCTGGCGGCAGTTCTACATACAGGCCAATGCCTTTTCAAACGCCTTAATCGGGATGGGTGTGCAAAAAGGCGACCGTGTGGTCCATTTGATGATGAACTGCCTGGAATGGCTGCCGGCCTATTTCGGCATACTGCGCTCAGGAGCTGTTGCTGTCCCCCTGAACTTCCGTTTTGAAGCACCAGCCATCAGCCGCTGCTCGGCTCTGTGCGAGGCGCGGGTAATGGTGTTCGGAGAGGAATTCACAGAACGGATCAGGGAAGTAAAATCAGAGCTTGACAAAAGCATTTCGCATTATGTGTTTGAAGGGCCCGGCGACAAATGCCCTGATTTTGCCGTTTCTTTAAGCGAGCTGATGAGCCGGGCCGATACCGGGGAACCGGAAGTCCCCATTAATTTGTGGGACGGTGCGGGCATTTATTTCACATCAGGCACCACCGGTGATCCGAAAGGTGTATACCTGCTCCACCGCCAGCTGGAATTTGCCTGCTACGCTGAAAACCGTCACCATAACCAGGTGCATCAGGACAATTTTCTCTGCATCCCCCCGCTTTACCACACCGGGGCGAAAATGCACTGGTTCGGCAATTTTATAGTGGGCGCCCCGGCGGTGATTTTAAAAGGGGCAAGCCCTGAAGCGATTCTGGAGGCCGTATCGGAAGAGTCCGCCACCATAGTATGGCTTCTTGTGCCATGGGCCCATGATATACTTCTGGCGCTTGAAAACGGGGATCTGAGCCTGGCTGATTACAAGCTGGACCAGTGGCGCCTGATGCATATCGGCGCCCAGCCCGTGCCCCCGAGCCTGATAGAAAAATGGCAGCGCTTTTTTCCCGGCCAGGCATATGACACCAACTATGGCTTAACAGAGGCGACAGGACCGGGATGCGTGCACCTGGGAATGGAGAACATGGAAAAGATCGGTGCTATCGGCGTTGCCGGTTTTGACTGGGAATGCCGGGTGGTCGATGACTCAGGAAACGACCTCCCCCCTGACATGCCGGGGGAGCTGCTTGTCAAGGGACCCGGGGTTATGGAGAGATATTTCTGCAATCCGGCGGCGACCGGTAGCGTATTAAAAGACGGGTGGCTGCATACCGGCGATATCGTCCTGCGGGATCCGGAAGGTTTCCTGTGGCTGATCGACCGCAAAAAGGATGTGATCATAACCGGCGGGGAAAACATTTTCCCGGTGGAGATAGAAAGTTTTCTGGTGTCGCACCGGGATATACTTGATGCGGGAGTAATAGGCATTTTCGACGAAAGGCTGGGTGAGGTCGCGGCCGCGGTGATTTCCGTCAAGCCCGGCAGGAGCCTTACCGAGGAGCAGGTCAGGGATTTCTGCTCTGCGATGCCGCGCTATAAGCGTCCCCGGCGGATTTTCTTTGATACGGTTCCCAGAAATCCAACCGGAAAAATCGAGAAGCCGAAATTAAGGAAAAAATACGCCGGCAATCCGACGGAGGGGGCAGGCATCTGAGAGGCTTCATTTTTCCTTTTCTTTTAAATCTTCGCGTATAAGGGCGCGGGCAACCCGGATGTCATAGGCCTGCTTCGGGTCAAAATTTTTTCCTGAATACATGGCAGACGCCTGCCTGATCGCCTCCCATGCAACCCAGCCGTGCTCCTCCCAGAGCCGGGGGTCATCTGCATGCCACATGCGGAATTCCACGCTCGTCCCCGATTGACGGACATACATGCGTACCCGCTTATTTTGAGGGAATGGATAATAATAGAGACCTTTGTCGTCTTTCATTCGATTCCTTACAGCTTCAACCGATCGGGTGCAAAATCGAGAGTGGCAAAATAGTCTTCCATGGTTTCAGCCCT
>JAGXLE010000267.1 GCA_018334855.1 Desulfobacterales bacterium
GGAGACTTCAGAATATGGAGGGGTGCGCATGCCCCATGGGCGTTTTAAACAGGGAATTTTTAAAAAAAATTCGTCTGGAAGAAAAACAGATTGCCATTGTGGATATGGAAGCGGGAGTTGAGCATTTCGGCCGCGGTATAGACGAGGCAATAGACAAAGTTCTGGTTGTGGTTGAGCCCTCATTTGATTCGCTGCAGACTGCGGCCAAAATCAGGTCAATGGCCGTTTCCATGGGCAAAAAAGTGGCTGCAATATTAAATAAATCGCCATCAGAAGAGATCGCGGACAAAATGGAAAAGCAGCTTGCCGCAGAGGACCTGGATGTTATCGGAACGCTTCCCCGGGACCAGGCTGTATTTGAGGCATGCCTTGCTGGAGAAGTCCCGGATAAGGGAGAGGCATTTGAAACAGCCGCAGTTGTGCTGGACCGGCTCCTTTCGATATAGGGCAGCCTGAATACAGGAGAGCTTTATGTGTTTGAGTACCGTATGTATGCATGTCAATGATACAGACCAGGAGGTTATGAGAGACGTTGCCCGCATTGAGGCAGAGGGCGATGGCGTCTGGCTGATCTCTCTTTTGGGCGAAAAAAAGTTTGTCAAAGCAACCGTGAGGACCGTTGATCTGGTGGATGAACACCTTGTGGTACTTGAACCTTTAAACGCGGACACAGAAGCCAGCCAGGGTGTTGCTTAAAAGCCTTAAAAAATGGTTTGATTCCTATACGCGCAGATTTGACTCCCCTGATCCGGCGGTACAAAATGCCATGGATTTAAAGCGGGAGCATACTCTGTGCGTATGCGGCAATATTGTTGATATTGGCTGCAGCCTGGATCTTTGCGCAGACGATCTTCTTGCAGCCGAAGTTTCAGCGCTTCTTCATGATATCGGCCGGTTTGAGCAATACAGCAGGTATTGTACTTTTTCGGATGCCAAG
Organism: Desulfobacterales bacterium; assembly: GCA_018334855.1. Taxonomy (GTDB): domain Bacteria; phylum Desulfobacterota; class Desulfobacteria; order Desulfobacterales; family Desulfosalsimonadaceae; genus Desulfosalsimonas. Next base: position 938 of record JAGXLE010000267.1, read on the forward strand.
TCAGAGGATCATGCAGCCCTTGGCGTATCGGTGATCTGCACCCACGAACTTCTCGGTGAATTTGTCCCTGAAACGGCTCAGGTCATTATTGAAGCTGTTAAGTTCCATAACCGTGCTGCCCTGCCCGACAGCATAAATCAGCACAGCCTGTTTTTTTTAAAAATGTTAAGAGATGCGGATAAGCTTGATATATGGCGAGTTGTCACCAGTTATTATCATAAAAGCGGAACTGACAGGGATCCGGCAATAGAACTAAACCTGCCTGACGTGCCCCATATTTCCGAGAAGGTTTATGAAGCCCTTTTGCGGAACCAGACGGTAAACACTGCGGACATCCGGAGTTTAAATGATCTGAAGCTGCTTCAGATCGGCTGGATTTATGACGTAAACTTTTCCCGCACATTTGAACTGATCCGGGAAAAGGGCTATCTTGAAAAGCTTTGCAGCGCTCTTCCCAAAGAATGCGCCCGGGCTCAAAAAATCTGTTCAAAGGCGTGCCGATACCTTTCGAATAAACAAGGATGTTAATTCCCGGAACATCAAGTCTCTGCCCGGCAAAGGCGCACGGCTTTTTCTGCTTTTCATTTTCGCCCGGAAAATGCTATAAATTTTTATAAGGGTGCAAGGGGGTTTTATGAAAATCAAGGAAATAGTCCAGACCACGCCGAACTTTCAGGTTCTTTCCGAAGACGAGATCGAGCGCATTTATTTTGATGCCCTCGGTGTTATTGAAAGCGAAGGGGCCCGGGTAAAAAGCCGGCAGGCCCTGGACCTGTTTGAAAACAGCCCGGCACTGGTCACCGAGGACGACCTGGTGCGCATTCCCGCGGTTCTCGTGGAGCGCGCCCTGCGCGAGCATCCCGGAAAGATCGCCCTGATCGGCAGAACCCGGAAGTGGTATGTCCGGCTGCAGAAGGATGAGCTGTCTTTCGGCGCTGGTCCGGTGTATCCGCTGGCACCGGCAGGTGATGAACCAGCTGGCACGCAGTCCGTTTACGAGCAGGTCTGCAATGCGGCCCGGCTGGTTGACGGGCTTCCCAATTTTGATTTTCTTGCCGGGCCCCTTAACAGGGCCTCTGAAATGGCCTCATCCTGGAATCTTTCCCATGTGATTGCCATGCTGCAGGCAACAAAAAAGCCCCTGCTTTTAAGCAGCTCGGATGCAGGGGAATTGTCCCGGTTATGGCAGATGGGTTCACTGGTATGCGGCGGAGCGGAAGAACTGCGCCTGGGGCCGCTTTTTGCCGAGTACATAGAGATCGACTCCCCCCTTACACTTTCGGCTGCGGCAGCGGAAAAGCTTCTTTTCTGTGCGGAAAAGCAGATCCCCTGCGTCTGCGCCTCCCGGGTGATTTCCGGGCAGACAGCACCCGCAACCATTGCCGGGATGCTGGTGCAAAGCCTTGCCGAAACAATGCTGGTCTCAGTGCTTTCTTATCTGCAGAAACCGGGCATGCCGCTGATCCGGGGCGGGGTGACAAGCGTTTTGCATCCCTCGGGACAAGGATGCTGCTTTGGCGCCCCGGAAATGTTTTTAAGCGCGGCCGCCAATACGGATATTTCCAAGTGGATGGGCCTGGGCATGCTTTATCCGGCAGGTATCACGGATGCCGGAACCCTCGGCCAGGATGCAGGCTCGGATTTAACCGCCGGCCTGTTTTACGGCTTTTTATCCGGGGCAGACATGATTTACGGATCAGGGCTGATAAAAAGCGGGCAGGCAGCCTCACTGGACGCCATGGTAATGTGCAACTTTCCCC
>JAGXLE010000268.1 GCA_018334855.1 Desulfobacterales bacterium
GGCCAGACCCAGCATGTTAATGGCGCCATGAACAATAGTTTTTACCGTCTGAACGGGATCTAGCTGGTAGTGGATCGGGGATGCCGGAGAAGCCAGATTATAGATTTCATCTACCTCCACGTAAAGCGGAAAAGTAATGTCATGGCGCATGATTTCAAAGTAGGGATTGTTAGCCAGGTGGGCTATATTGCCCTTGCGGCTTGTATAAAAGTTATCCGCGCAGATTACTTCATGGCCGTCATTTAGCAGGCGCTCACAAAGATGGGAGCCTATAAACCCGGCCCCGCCGGTCACAAGAACGCGCTTTTTGCTGAATCTTCCGATTGACATGGCAGCTGACCTTCCTTTAGTATTTTCAGGTATCGAATATTGATGTAATGAGAAATTTTAACGCAACTGATTTTAACCGCTTTTGCCCAAAGTCTTCAAATGTCGCTCAGAAACGACTTCCAAGGAAATCCTTTTTTTGCGCTCTGCCGAAATTGCACTTTGTTGCCCTGACGGCGGTGCGGAAAAGCGGGTTTCCGAGCGGAAATTGAGGCGCAAAGAGGCTCCTGGAGCGAGGAAATTCCTTTTTCGCGCCGCCGATCAGCCAAGGTGCTTTCGGATTTACTTTCTTCAAAAATACCGCCCAAGCGGGATAAACAGCTTTTTACGAACCATTCAATATTACAAAATTATTTTGCCTGATGTTTTCAACCCCCATAACCCGGGCCAAAAAATTGATCAATAAAAAATGTCAGCCCAAACGATGCCTCCAGGTCTGGCTCAGGCAGCACCTGCGAGTCCTGCAGTCATTTCCGGACAATCGCCTCAAAAATTTTTTCAGGATAAATGTCCCGGAGACACTTAAGATGCCCCAAAGGGCATTTGCGCTTATAACAAGGCGAACAATGAAGGCCCAGATAATAAATATCTGCCCGGTCGGTGAGCGGCGGTGTGTATGAGGGAGCAGATGATCCGTATATGGCCTCAACCCTGGTTCCCACGGCTGCGGCTATGTGCATAAGACCGGAATCATTTGTGACCGCGTGTGACGCCATGGCCATCAGATCAATGGTGTCTTCCAGGCGGGTGCGGCCGCACAAATTTTTATACCATTTTCCTTTTCCGGGATCAATCGAGCTGCCCAGACCGGCTTCTTTTGCAGAACCCATGCTCCACACCTGGAAGCCTTCAGCAATCAACATTTCAGCCAGTTGCCTGAAATAAGCCACCGGCCACTGCTTGGCAGGACCGTATTCAGCTCCCGGGCAGAAACACACGGCCGGACGCTTTGCAGGCAAACCAAACTCATGTATCAAGCGGGTTTGATTCCCACGATCCACGGACAATTCAGGATAAAACTCTATATCCGGCGGAAGCGGACCATTTCTGTCGCCGGCCAGGGCCAGCAGCCGGAGGATGGTCTTATCGAGTTTTTTCCTGTCCAGATGCCGCCGGTCATTTATCAGCCAGAAGCGCAATTCTCCGGTATAGCCCGTCCGCCTCGCAATTTTTGCGAAAAAAGGGACCAGGGCAGATTTCCAGGTGCGCGGAGTAACAATTGCCCAGTCATATGCTTCTTCGATAAGGGATCGTCCTATGGCCCGGCGCTTGAAAAACCTTAACTGGCCGTGACCTGCCGGAAGGGAAATCGCCCTTCTTACTTCCGGCATCCTGTATAAAAGCGGCAGGGACCATTCAGGCGCCACTACGTCAATTACTACATCACGGCCCATTGCGCGGCATTTTTTAAAAATGCTCTGCGCCATGGTCATATCCCCCACCCAGGAAGGCGCGATAACTAATATTTTCATGGCAGGATATATTCCGTCACGTGTTTTGCCGATACTGGCTGTAGCTTTTTTCCTCGACAAGGTCGGAGCCGTATTTGAGGTTTATTTCCCGCTTGACAGCCGCCCGATCATCATTGCTGAAATATACGCTTCTTGCAAGTTCGATAAAGCCCTTGTCAAAAGACCCGGCGGCTTCCTTTTCCCTGATGGCGTCTTCAATATCCCACAGTTTTGAATTGATCTCGTAAAGACGTCTGTATTCAGGACTTGTGTCATCAATCCCGGCTTCTTTCATGGAATCTTTCAGAATTTCAAACTCTTTGATGATATTCTGGAGCTTTTCCGGCTCCCGGATTCTTTCCGATTTAATGGCAAGTATGGTAACCTTGTCAACCAGTTCGCCAACAGAGATATCGACTTTCATAAAGTATTGACCTTTCTCTGTTCCTGCGGAACACAGGAAATTCATCAGACAAATTCGTTGATTTTTTATCCGGAACCTTATAGATTTATTGGGTTTAATTCAAGCAGAATATCTCTTAAAACAACTTACTTGCAATCGTAACAATATACAGGAAGATGCCGAAATTTCATGCTGAAAAAATATGCCTGATCAGGACTTCAGCCGTAGGCGACACCGTGCATGCCCTGGCATTGGCAAACGGTCTGAAAAAAGGATATCCGGAGGCCAGCCTTACCTGGGTACTGCAGAATATACCCTATGAAATGGTAAAACACCAGCCCGCAGTGGACCGGTTTATCACATTTGAGCGCAATGCCGGTGCAGACGGGTGGCTGAATTTGATCCGGCGCCTGAAAAAGGAGCGCTTCGATTTGGCGGTAATTCCGCAGGCCAGCGCCAAGGCAAGCCTTATTACCCTGCTTACCCCGGCAAAAGTAAAGCTCGGTTCCTTCTC
>JAGXLE010000269.1 GCA_018334855.1 Desulfobacterales bacterium
GGGGAGGAAAACCGTGTGGTTGTTGATACGGCGAACCATAGAAAAGTGCCCGCAATACTCTTTTTTTATCTCCAATGCCCCGAGCAGCACGCGCCTGAAAACCCTGGTCTGGCTCAGCGGCCTGCGATGGTCCATAGAGCAGTGTTTTGAAGAAGCCAAGACAGAGCTTGGCATGGATCACTATGAGGTCAGAAAATTTCCAGGATGGCATCATCATATTTTAACCTGCATGCTCGCGCACTTTTTTCTCTGGCACATAAAGATCAGATTGGGGAAAAAAAGCACCAGCTATTACAGTGTCGCAGCTTAGGGTTCTTTTGAAAGCGGTTTTGCCAATGCGTGTGTTTGACGCCGAAAGGCTTCTTTTGCTGATTAAATGGATACAACTCAAAAATCACAGGGCTTACTTATCGCACAGACGAAAAAAGTTGCTGGGTAACGAGATTAAAACATAAATTGCGTTGTAGGGTTAAATGATCCGGGTAAGCCATGTGACCGTTGATTCTGACGGGATGCCGGACTTAAATGGGCTATAAAAGAAATCATTGAAAATGCTGCAGAATCGCACCCGAAATTTTTTTTATTTGCCGGGGCTTTAATTTACAGCTATCTGAGTAGGCTCCAATAATTACCTGTAATTTAGGCTTAAGCAAGGCCTTATCCCTGTTATATAATGATTCGGACAGAGGAAATATTCATTTGGTTTAATTTTTCGGCATTTCTTACAAAACGCAAAGAATAGGGGCGCACCCGGGCCGATGAAAACAGCCGCTTGACCCTGAAAAGCTTTAGCATGGAGCCGTCCCGGAGGCGCAAAACTTTATCGCCGAAAAAATCTCTTGAAAGAACGTGGGCACCTTTGCGCAATTTCATATATTCATCATACGTATACTTTTGCATATGCCATCCGCCGGAGCAAACCTTTGTTATCAGCCGAAACTGATCTTTTACCGATTTTAGTCGGTTTCGTCAAAAGTCATTTCTTCTAAGTAACTTCAGAAAAAGTTACTGTTATAGCCCGGTCCCTGGCTGCTGCCCGGAGGGAACACTTCCAAGGAAATCCTTTTTTTGCGCTCTTGCGAAATTGCACTTCGTTGCCCTGACGGCGGTGCGAAAAAGCGGGTTTCCGAGCGGAAATTGAGGCTCGACGAGGCTCCTGGAGCGAGGAAACTCCTTTTTCGCGCCGCCGATCAGCCAGGGTATTTACCGATTTGTCTTCCTGCAAAAATACCGCCCTAGCTGTATAAACAGCTTTTTGCGAAGTCATCATTTTTTTGTCAGCAGAAAAAAGGAATAGTTCCTGCCCAGAAAATGGTTGCAGAAAAGGACTGTCCGAAGGGGGCGATCTGACGTGGCCGGACCGGCCAGGACTGACCCGGGGATCATACCGGTTTTCAATATTTTGGCGCCGAGCCAGACTCCGAAAGAAGATGCCGTGGCGTATTCGCCGGTTAAATGTTTAAAACGCACCTCAGCGGCATGGCTGAAAAAATTTTTCCGGAGTTCCAGGCTCCATTTGTCCCGGACAATGTCGCCGCTGACCCCGTTTACAAAAACATCGACATCTTCCGGCGTAATCCCGCCGGCCTGCAGAAAATCGGTTAATTCTCCACACAAAAACGGAAAATCCGCGGGGCGGTAAACAGTATGGACTCCCCGCAGTATGCACCACGAGTGGGCAAGCGCCTGACCGGAAACTATAAAAAACGCCATTCCTTCGCCCTGGAGAGTTCCTTCTGTGCGGCCTTCAAAGAGTTTCAGATTGCTTGTCTTTTCTTTCTTTAAATAACCCAGCCTGTCATAATCATTGTATTGAACGTGATGAGCCTGGTCAAAGGAACCGACCAGAACATTTTCCGCTTCCTTTTCCCTTAACAGAAGCATAGCGTCGTGCAGCGCGGTTTCAAAGGCAAAACCTCTGCCGGCGTAGGTGCTGTTATATCCCATACACTTGACCGTCAGGGCAATTAGTCCGGAAAGTGCATTATGGGTGCTTTGCATGAAATAGGTCGGGGTGAGCTGCTGTTCATCCTGCTGGAGAATTTCGAGCAAAAATTTTCCCATATCTTCCTGAAAACCGTAACCCGTGGAGGTTATGATGGCGTCCGGCTTTTCCAGCCCGGCGTTTCGAAGGCATATAATAGCCGCAGAAAGTCCCATACGCAGCATACGGCTGAGCCGGCGCATCTGGAAGGGGTTTATGTAATCCTTGAAACGGGGCAGAACGCAGGTAAGCACATTAGCGCCATACTCGGTAACCTCCGGCAGAAATGTTTCATTGTCGTATGTCTGCTGAGGCGAAATAACGCCTGCACCGTTGATATAAATATCCAGGCCCTTTCCGTTGATCAGCATTTTGCAAAAAGCAGCGATGTGTTGCTGCCTCCGAAACCAAGCGAGTTTGAAAGAATATATCTGAGATCCGCGCCCTGCCGGAATTCCGTGACCGGCTTTATGCCAAGCTCTTCCATGGGGCGGCTGAAGTTGACATTGGGAAATATTGCATCATGCTCAAACCCCATAAGACAAAACGCCGCTTCCACGCTGCCTGCTGCAGAAGTGGTGTGCCCCGTGTATGGTTTTGTGGAACTAAACGGAGGCAAGTGATCGCCGAAAAGAGCCTGGACAGACAGCCCCTCTGAAAGATCGTTGTTTTCCGTACCCGTGCCGTGAGCGTTGATATAA
>JAGXLE010000270.1 GCA_018334855.1 Desulfobacterales bacterium
CGGGGTCAGGCTGTATCTCTGTCCGTTGATCTCGATCCGGGTCTTGCAGTAGGTCAGCTTCTCGATAATTTTGCCGTCTTTAAAATGGATGACATCCACGCCGCGCCTTTTTTCCGGTTTTCCCTCGTGGCCTTTTTCGGGCGAAGGCCATTTAAGCGTCCAGCGATAAAGCACTTTCTGCTCCTGTTCATCCACGAAGAGATCCTCGGAAATAAACTTAAATCCGCCATGGTTTTCAAACCACGGCTGCCAGGCTTTCCTGAGGGCGTTTTTGCCGGAGACCTTTCCGCCCGTCCAGTTTTCAAAAAAAATCTCATCATGAAAAAGCGCCAAAACGCCCTCAAGGTCATGGGCGTCCCAGGCGGAATTCCATTTTTCCATTGCTTCCACAAGGGCCTGTCTTGAAAGCATCATAGATGTTTCCTTTTTAAAGTAAATGGGTTTTAGGTTTCCGATACAGGCTGATGTTTTTATTTACTATAAACCCATGGTTTTAAGCAAGGCACATCAGCAGGATCACGGCTTTGTTTTTTTCAGGTTTGAAATAATTTTTCTGCGGTTTTTTCCCGCCTCCGTGATTATAAATTTAAATTTGCTTTTGCTGTGATTGATTTTGATCTTCAGCAGATCGATTGGTATAAAATCAAAAAAAGCCTTGAAAGGAGATTCCGTGCGCATTTGGGATATACAGCCCGGCTACCTCAACAGCCGGAGCCTTCTTGGTGAACACCGGGAGCTGCACGCCATTGTTTCAATAATTGTCAATTGCAAAAAGGGATATGCAAGGCATCCGGAAACAATGCGCTGGCGTGGTCACCAATGGGCGCTCATGCAGCGTCACCGGATTCTGGCCGAGGAGATGGATCTGCGCGGTTACAGGGAAAAATCACCCGTTTGCCTGCCAACCGGCGCCGGACCGTGGCCGGATGGCTACCTGGATACGCCGGATCAGCAATTTGACATCCTGGCCCGGAAATACCAGAACACTTCTCAGGGCAGAATTGCGCTGCCCCGGACAACTCAACAGTTATGGAGCAGCCATAAGTATTCCGTCCTTGCCCGTGATCCCGGCGCTTACAGTGATATCGGTAAAAAAGCATCCAGGTGGAAGGGGAGGCAGAATTTTGCGGACCTGGCTTGCCGGTTAACCGAGATAACCCGTTGCCCGCCTTCTGCCGGCTGTATCCGCAATACCCTGCAGCATATGTGGGGGCATGTCTCTGATTATTATGACTTCGGAGAATCACCCCCTGTTTCAGAGTGGTCCCTGGTGCGCCTGCTGCAGGAAACCCGCAGGCTGGCATGCAAAAAATCCGAATCCTTCCTGATATCCTCCACGGCGCTAAGCGAACTGGGAGCCTGGCTTTAAACCCTGGTACCCTTTATAAACTATTTCTCTGGTTTGTAATCAGCAGTTTTTCAGGCTCCGGCTGATATAATCTGCAAACACGGTTACCGCCTCGTTGACCGGGGAGCGGGAAACGTGCAGACAGATATCGACCTGAGGCAGGGCGGGGAGTCCTGCTTCAGGCTCTATGATCTGCATGTTGGGAGAAACGGTATTTTCAGTTACCACGGTTATAGCCATGGCAGAAGTCACCACTGCCCGGATACCTGCAAGCCCGCGGCTTGTACACACTATGCGCCACCCGCGCCCGCATGACCGGAGGGTTTTAAGGGCGGATTCCCGAAATACGCATACCCCGTCCGGGAAGAGCGCAAGAGGCAGCGGATCTTCCTCGTGCAGCCTGTAGCCGGCGGCTTCGGCCCACACCATCTGCTCTTTGCGGATAAGGGTCCCGCCCGGGGACTGTGGCTGGCGGGTAGTTACCGCAAGATCCACTTCCCCGTCCTCAACGAGCTGCAGCAGATCCACGCTTAACTCGCAGTATACCTCCAGGCTGATTCCCGGGTAAAGCGATCCAAATCCCGACAGGGCCCCGGGAAGAAGATATGCCGCATAATCGTCGGGAATCCCCAGTCTCACCCTTCCTTTTACTTCGGGATCCCCGATTTCGGCCATGACCTCGTCGTTTAATTTCAATATCCGCCTGGCATATTCCAGCATGACCCTGCCGCTTTCGGTAAGCCCGACTCCCCCCTTGGTGCGTGTGAGCAGGGATCTTCCCATGTTCTGCTCCAGGCGTCTGACCTGCATGCTGACAGCTGACTGGGTGCGGTTTAGCCGCAGTGCGGCCCTGGTGAAGCTTTTGAGTTCCGCCACGGTCACAAACGCGCGCAGCTGGTTTATATCAAGATCAGGGTTATAGATCATGGGATTAAACCGGCTCCTGGTTTTTAGTAATTGATGCTTCTGCCTGCAATGCCTCTGAATCTAAGCCGGAATCAGGCGTTAATGCAACCAAAAAGCATCCTTTGGCCAGCTTTCCTGGTATCAGTTTCCGTTATGGCCTGATCACAACAATTCATTGGTCTCCGCGGTTTTGCTGCATTACATCTAGACTTCCAAAGATTTTTTCTGAAAAGGAGGACTGCAGATGAGAACAATCCGGGGCAAAGGGCTGGTGCATGCAGAGGACGCACGCATGCTCATGGTCATTAACTTCTGGGGCTTTACGTTTCTTTTTACCAAGCTGGGGCTCCAGAGCCTTGACCCGCTTTCCTTTGCCAATCTCAGGGTTGCAAGCGCGGCGCTGGCACTTGTCGCAATGGCTGCATTT
>JAGXLE010000271.1 GCA_018334855.1 Desulfobacterales bacterium
CAGCCGAACTCCATTCCGACCAGTTCATCTGCGCTTCGCCCAAGCATATCCGCGCCCGCGGGATTTATAAAAAGTATGATCCCCTCCTTGTCCACAACGATTATGCCGTCCCGGTTGAGGCTGATCAGCCTGTCGAGTTTGCTGTAGGCTTCGCTAAGACGGCTCTCCTTCTGCTTGCTTTCGGTGACATCCCTTGATTCTGCAAGCAGGCAGCGAAGCTTTCCGTTCTCGTCATATATGGGATTTATGGAGAAATCCACCACGTGCTCCCGCCCGTCTGCAGAAATGTGTATTGCCTCAAAGCGGGCTGGCTCGCCCTGCCTGGCCTGTTCAATGCCTTGGTCGAGTTTTTCCTGCAGCTGGCTTGAATGAGTCCACCATGGACAGTCCCGGAAAGGTTTGCCTGTTACGTCTTTTTCATTAGCGCCTATCATTTCAAGAGCACTCCGGTTGGCACGCAAAAGAGTCCCATCAAGGGCCACTATTCCCATAAGCTGTATTGTCTGTTCAAACACGGCGTTAAGGCTGCTCTCACTTTCCCGGAGCCTGTCCCTTGATTGGACAAGCTCCAGGAACTGGCTCTCAAAAGGATCTTTTAATAAACCAGCCACCAGGGCTTTATAGATAAACCAGAATGAAAGAAGCTTGAAAAAATGGCCCAGGAAATTGAAAAAGCCGTAAACATCCGTATAAAGGGTAAAAGACAGCTCCCCGGCTATAGTTGCACCTATTGCTGCCAACAGAAACTGCAGGTGCATCCGGCCGATTTGCTTCCTTCCGGACCAGAACAAATACCCGGCAGCAGCAAGAATTGCGCATATGACATACTCGCTTGCCACCTTGGCACCGGTAAGGCCACGGCCCTCAACATACATGGAGGGAAAGTACTGCAAAACGATGATCATCACGAGCAGGCCGGCTGTCAGGATTACGTATCCGACCAATATCATTTTGTCATTTAAATCACGCTTCGTCCTGAACAAAAGCGCTGCTGCCAGAAAGGAAAGACTTTCCACGTAACGGGCGGCAATCCAGAGCTGCGTGGGCAGATCAGAACCTCTGGCCGGGAAAACCCCCATTCCCGAATAAGCCAGGGTATGTACAGTATCTATCACACCTATTGACAGATACGCAGCTGCAAGCAGGAAAAGCCGGTTATCCGCAGCCAGGTGCCTGGTGTTCCAGGCCACCGTAAATACGCTCAGGGCGATGGCCACGGCAAACAGTTCGATAAAAGAGTGAAACAGAAGATAATTGTAGCGGCTCAGGACGTAAAGGGCCGCAAAAAGTACAGGCCCTGCAACCCAAAAGACGTAAAAGGAATTTCTGGATAAGAGATTTTTAACCATCAAATGAAACTATTCTTCCGGGTAAATATCAAGTGCGGACAGCGTTTTTTCTTTTTCCGACAAATCACCGACCACCCTTCTTTCCGGAGGAGGCGACAGCTTGAGCAATGCGGGGACAGCCAGGATACCATACTTGCGCACCTTGTCCGGATTCTGCCGCACGTCGATTAACTGCAGATCACAGCATTGATTCAGATGCTCCTGGCAGATCTGCCTGATATTGCGCAATGCACGCTCTGAACCGGCTGTTTCCCCGTTAACAAAGAGCAACAGCTTGTAGCGGACTTGTTGACCCTGCCGCCCGTTTTCTGTTTCTGTCATATCTTTTTCCATGACATGCCCCTTCTCCCGGAAGCCAACTTCTAAACTATTCTATAATATTATATATAAACATAAAAATCAAATAATCAAAGAGTTATCCGGCAAATCCATCGGCTGCCCCGATCACGACCCGCCGCCACCGAAAAGACCACCCCCCCTGGACCGATATAAAAAGGGCCTGCGGTTTAACCGCGAGCCCTTGCATTTTCCCTCAGGCCCGGCAGACTTTAGCTGACGGCTGCAGGTTAAAGCTTATCATTCTGTCATTTTAATAGGCGGCACCTTCCATGTCCCGTTAAGAAATCTCTCTTCAGGCTGATACAGCCGAAGGGTGACCTGGAATCCGCCCTCAGGTACAGGCATCCAGTTGGCAGTGCCCTGCTCAGGTTTGCTGTGCTGCAGGTAGATGTCAAGAGAGCCGTCCTCGTTATAATCAAGATCGCTTGAGCTGCTAATTTTATATCGATTGATCGGGTTCTTGACCATGTATCCTTCCTTTTGAGGAGTAATAGAAAGGAAATTTCTGATGGTCGGAAGCACAATGAACACCCCAAAAACCAGTATGACAAGGATTGCCAGAATCAAAGCGCAAATTTCAGGAAGCCCGGGAATATTCCATTTCATGGCAAATATACTGCTCTGAACTGCTGCCGATGGGTTGACCGGACTCAGGGGGTGGATGCCGTAGAGTTATATCCGGACTTCCTCGGCGCTGCGCAGTACAGTACAATGACCGTATCGTCGTCAGCTAAAATTAGTAAATACAAGCATCCAGAATAGATAATACCTCAGCCAGAAGCTCTTCGCTTTTCTTTTCGATCAGCTTTGCACCGCGGTAGCGGAAATCAACGGATTTTACCTGTTCCACCATGACGTATCCGGTGAGTTCGCTTTCCTCCGGGATCGCAACGTGAAAAGGCAAATTGCGGAAAGTATTTGTAATCGGACATACAATAGCCATGCCGGTTCCCCGGTTAAACAGCCTCTTGCTGATAACCAGA
>JAGXLE010000034.1 GCA_018334855.1 Desulfobacterales bacterium
AGGAGAGATTAACAGGAACAGACTTGCCGTCCTGAATTTCAAAAACCTCAACCGGACATACCTCGACGCATTCCTCGCAACCTTCGCACTTGTCGGCATCCACAATCGGATTAAAAGCCATTTTCAGTCTCCTTTCCAAAATCTCTGAAATAAATGTTTATATATATCACAGTGCCTATAGTTTCTGTGTTTACGCAGCAGAATTTTTTTCAATATACCAAATAAATAATCGAGTCAAGGGACATGTCCTTATTTTTTCAGGCCTTCTCGGCTCCGGCTGATCAGCACTGTTATGCGCCGGCAATCGCCCATCCCATAGAAATCCAGACTAAAACCGTCGTTTGTGTGCCCTTCTGCAGACAAAACCTCCTGCAGGTCTTCGGGCGGAGAGTCAAGCCGCTCCATGTATTCAAAACGTTCCTGCATCGATTCTATTACAGCCCGGCTCGGTGTAACCAGTACAGATGGGGGATCCTGATCAGCATCCATCAGGTAATGCCATGCCCGCAGCCTGGATTCGGTCATGTATGCCCCGGGATCATCGGCCCGCGGCCCGGCAGAATATCCGAAACCACCGGAAAAGCCCGGAGAATCCTCTGCCCCACCACGTATCCCTGCAAACATCTTTCTGGCTGCATCGTCTGTCAGGGCGAGCTCATTTTCAATTTCAGAAGTCTGCCGGTCATGTTCCTGGGCCAGGAGCAGAAACAGTCTGGCATAAAATACCGGGTCCGGCCCAGGCTCGGGCTCTTTGGGCCCCTTTAGGATTTCGGTGCTGATTTCAGGTGCAAATTCGCGGCTGAAAAATCCGCTTTCTGCAAATTTTTTCAGGGCCGCGGCATCTTTTTGATGGACCTCTCCCCAGCTCTGAAAATGACGGGCCAGATCAGCCAGTCGCTGATCGTCTCCTTGCACCGGATACTTAAGTGCAATCCTGCCCCCGGCTTCAAGGTCCTGCATTGAAGCAGGGGTGCTGCCGGCTGCGGGCTGATATACCGCCACCCGCCCGAATCGTGCATGGCAGGCCCCGGCCAGTTTTTCTGAAATAAACGTAAACGGGAAAAAAGCAGCTTTTAAATTATTCATATCTAATCTATTTTTTCATCCTTTATCTCTATTCCGGCCTTTTCCAACTGCTCCCGGATCTTATCGGCCCTTGCAAAATCTTTGCTCCTGCGCGCTTCGCGGCGCTCTTTTAACAGGGCCTCGATCTCGGGGGAAAGGCTTTTTTTCGTAAAGTCAAAAATTCCCAGAACCCGGTCAATATCGGCAAATGTCGAAAGAATCTTCTCTGCGCCTTCTGCTCCCAGCCTGTTTTCTGCCATCATGGTGTTTAGCTGTCTTATCTTTCTAAATACCACGGCCATGGCCCGCGGCATGTTAAGATCATCGTCTAAGGCGGAAACAAACCCCTGGCGGATGTCATATGCGAGCTGGTCCACTTCTTCTTCCGATATCGCCCCTGCTTGTTTTTCACTCTCGATATCCTGCAGGGATTGCACGCATTCGTCAATACGCCTGATGGCGTTTCTTGCCTGGTCCAGTTTTTTACGGCTGTACTGCAGGGGTTTTCTATAATGTGCTGTAATCAGCAAAAAACGAACATGGCGCGGGGTATATCCAAGCTCTTTTAATTCTTCCAGGGTGGGCAGCCCTGTTCTTTGCCCGCCGTCGGCCGCCTCATCTGCCAGGACCTGCTCACAGTGCACCCAGTATCGGGCAAGCGGTTTTCCGGTCAGGGCCTTGGCAATTGCCAGCTCGTTTTCATGATGGGGAAAGACGAGCTCCCTGGTGCTGGTATGGATGTCATAGGTTTCACCCAGGTGCTTCATGGACATGGCGGCGCACTGGATATGCCAGGAGGGCCGGACGTTTCCCCACTTTGTCTTGACATAGATGCCGCGCTTTAATTCTGAAAGTCGTGCCCTCTTGAGCAGGGTGAAATCGCGGGGGTTGTTTTTCTCGTACTCGTCGAGATCAACGGTCGCGCCCAGCTTGATTTTATCTATATCAATGCCTGAGAGCCTGCCGTACTCGTCAAAGGCTCCAATGCTGAAATAAAGCGAGCGCAGCTTCTCATAGGCAAAACCCTTTTCGTAAAGCTGTTTTGATATCTCCACCATCTCGCTTACATGTTCGCTGGCGCGGGGATAGACCTCTGCCGGCACGATATTTAAGGCCTCCAGGTCCGAATTAAACAATTCTATATAGTGGTTTGTAAATTCGGAAAGGGACTGGCCTGCGGCTTCCGAGCCCTGTATGGTATTGTCGTCGAGATCCGTGATGTTCATAACATGTGTTACCTGCAGGTCCCGGTAGCTCAGGTAACGAGACAGCAAATCGGAGAAAATAAACCGCCGGCACTCACCGAGCTGAATCCGCTTGTTGGCCGTGGGCCCGCAGGTATACATGGATACCCTTCCGCTTCTGATCGGGTCGAAAGCCATTTTGGACCGGGTCAGGGTGTTAAACAGGTATATCTCTGCCTTTTTTTTGACTGAAAACAAGGGGGTGCTAAGATAGCGCTCTCCGCTGTCAGGAAACATGACCACGATGGTGCCCTCTTCCATGCTTTGCGCTTCCCGGGCGGCTATCACCATGGCAGCACCGCTGCTCATTCCCACGAAAAGGCCTTCCTCCCGGCCCAGGCGCCGGGTCATTTCAAAAGCTTCCTCGTCGTCAATGTTGATCTTTCTGTCGAGCCACTTCTTTTCAAAAATTTCCGGCCTGTATGCCTCCTTCAGGTTTTTAAGGCCCTGGAGCTTGTGGCCCAGATAGGGCTCGACACCAATTATCCCGATTCCCGGATCATATTCACGAAACCTGCGGGCACATCCCATCACAGTGCCTGTAGTGCCCATGGTGGCCACGAACGTAGAAATCCGCCCCCCGGTCTGGGTAATGATTTCCCCGGCAGTGCCGCTGTAATGAGCCTGCCAGTTTGCCGGATTATTGTACTGGTCTGTCATGAAATAGCGGCCGGGGTCATCTCTTACCATCCGGTATGCTTCCTCTATGGCCCCGTCGGTGCCAAGATGTCCGGGGGTCAGAAGGATCTCCGCGCCGCGGGCGGCCAGAATCTTGCGGCGCTCCATTGAAACGGCATCAGACATGGTCAGAAGAAGCCTGTAGCCTTTGACCGCGCAGACCATGGCGAGTCCTATTCCGGTGTTTCCGCTGGTTGCTTCAATAACAGTCTTTTCAGGGGTAAGCTCACCGGAGCGCTCGCCTTCCTCTATCATGGCCAGGGCAGGACGGTCTTTTACCGATCCGCCGGGATTTACGTATTCCAGCTTGGCAAGTATCCGTACGGCCGGATTGGGATTTAATCTCTTAATTTCAACAAGAGGTGTTTTGCCGATGGCGTCGAGTATCGAATAATGTGTCATTACATTAACTTTGCTGCAAAAAACGGTCAAGTTCTTCTGCAATAGCCCTGCCGACCCTCTGCTCCGGCTGATCCGCCTCAATTACCCTGATGCGTTCGGGCTCTTTTTCCGCCAGGACAAGATATCCATGCCTGACGCTTTCATGGAAGCGAAGCTTTTCTCTTTCAAACCTGCTTTCACCCTGCCGGCGAATGCCTGAATCAATCTGTTTCCAGGCCCGGGATAGCCCTGTTTCGGGCGGAAGATCAAGTAAAAAAGTAATATCCGGCCTCAGGCTCCCCAGTACAAGGCTGTTTAATTTTTCTATGATTGCCGGAGGTATTCCCCTGGCCTCTCCCTGGTAAACCACGGTTGAATCGCAGAAACGATCGCAGATCACCGTCTTGCCGGCATTCAGTGCCGGCTTTACAACCCTGCTTACGTGCTGGGCCCTGTCTGCTTCATATAAAAGCAGTTCTGCCATGGTATCAAGACCTGAATTGCCGGGATCGAGCAGAAGGGCCCGTATCTGTTCTCCTATCTCCGTACCTCCCGGCTCCTTGGTGACCAGACATGAATGCCCCAGAGCCTCCAGATGTTTTACGATACGGCCGATCTGGGTCGACTTGCCTGAGCCTTCAATACCTTCAAGGGTTATAAACATGGTCAGAATGCTCAATCCACGGTTTAGGCGATGGAATCCGGCTTTGCCTTGAAAAAAAACCGTTCCAGGGGTTTATGATAGTCAGTCCAGTCGGCATAGGGATCCTGGCTGTCCATGAACTCCCGGATACCGGTAATCTTGGAATCAATTTCATCCAGGTAGTTAAGCAGTACGGCTTCCAGTGTCTTGGGCGGTTCCGGTGATCCGAACTCCCGGCTGCCGTGATGACTGAGTACCAGGTGTTTTAACAAAAGCGCTTTGCTTTCAGAAATGGAGGTCATGCCCGCCATTTTCTCCTCAATCATCCGGATGCCGATGACAATGTGATTTACAAGCCTTCCCTCGTCAGAATAATCAATCCGGCTGTCATAGGTAAATTCATGTATCTTTCCGATATCATGAAGGATCGCACCCATAATCAGAAGATCCCTGTCTATGCCGGAATAATGTCCGGCCACCCGGTCTGCAAGCAGTGACAGCGACAGGCTGTGCTCGAGCAGTCCGCCGATATAGGCATGATGCATCTTTTTGGCAGCCGGCGCCTTTTTAAATTTCGAGACAAAACCGGAATCCTGCCAGAACCTGTCCAGCAGTTCGCGCAGGGAGTCTGACTCCAGGGTCCCGCCCAGGGTTTTTAAACGCTCAAACATCTGCTCCGTATCCCTGCTTGTGGCAGGCAGAAAATCGGCTGCATCAATACCTTCAGATTTTTTGCTGACATCTTTTACCACTACCTGCAGATCACCCTTGTATTCGGAGACGGCGCCCTGGAGGTGCACGAAATCGCCCGCTGCCGCACAGGAGGAGATATGTTCGACATTATCCCAAACCACTCCCCTGATCCGTCCTGTTTTATCCGAAAGCGTCAGGTTAAGATAAGGGGCCCCGTCTTTCTTGTGCCCCAGGGTCTTTTCGGATAAAACAAATAAATCGCTTACCGCCTGGCCGCTTCTGAGCTGATTTACAAACTGCTTCTTCATTTGCCAAATACCCTGCAACCGCTTAGTTTGCGGGCTTTTTGCCCGCCTTCCGGCTTGACTTTTTTTGTATTCCGGTTTTTTATACTGGAAATTTAGACGTGCATCAAGGTAATATTCTTGACATGATGCCTTGTCAGGACTTAAAAAGTCAAAATCCTGAAATTTTGTTTCGGCCGTACAAATTCTGACCTTTCATATTTGCTTTCGTGCTTCAAAATTATGCTTGAAAACTGCCGACAGACCACAGAACACTATCTGAGCCGCGCCCGAGTCAATCCGGGGACAGACTTAAGCCTGTTCCCATTTTGCAATTTGAACCGCGCACCGGCACATAAGGTATTATTAAAAATACTGCTGATCCTTGCTGCAGCTGCATGCATCGCCTCCCTATCGCCCCCTGCTGCACAGTGCCAGGATTTTGTCGACCAGATGGAGACAAAGGGCAGATGGGAGGTGGAGGCCGACCATATTACATATAATGACGAAACTCAGCAGTATACAGCCACCGGCAATGTTGTGATTACCCAGAAACAAAAACGCCTTGCAGCGGATAAGGTGATATTTAACCGGGAGAAAATGACTGCCACCGCCACCGGAAACGTTTTATTTGTTTCCGAAGGAGACCGCCTGACCGGCCGCCGTCTTGAAATGGATTTGGATGCAGGCACCGGTACGCTATATAACGGATCCGTCTTTACAAAAGAAAAAAATATTACCATCACCGGCGACACGATACAGAAAACCGGCAAAAACACCTACAGTATCGAGAAAGGGCTGCTGACCTCCTGCAAGATACCCGATCCTGACTGGAGCATTACCGCCAGAGACATAGAGGTTACCCTGGAAGGATACGGTTTTGCCTCCCATACCGCCATGTGGGTCGGTGATCTGCCGGTATTTTACCTGCCGTGGTTCATGTTTCCCGCAAAGCTGGAAAGACAGACCGGTTTACTTATCCCCCAGGCCGGATATTCCGACACAAACGGCTTTGAATTCAACCAGCCGTTTTTCTGGGCTATTTCTGAAAATACAGATGCAACGTTTTATTATAACCATATTGAAAACCGCGGGGAAAGACTGGGATTTGAATACCGTTACGTGCTGTCGGAAAACTCAAAGGGAACCCTGATGGCAGACTGGCTGGATGACTCCAAAATTGACGACGGCACCCCTGAGGCCACGGAAAAATGGGGATATGCCGGAGATAATGCCATACGTCCCAATCATGACCGCTACTGGATACGCATGAAGGCAAACCAGCAGCTTCCGTGGGATGCCATGGCCAGGCTGGATCTCGATATCGTCAGTGATCAGGATTATCTTCGTGATTTTTCAGATGGTTACATGGGATATGATCCGGCCGACAGTTATTTCGCATCCGAGTTCGGAAGAGACCTTGACGATGAAAACGACCCCGTACGCACCAATCGGCTCAATATCAACCGTACCTGGACACATCACTCCCTTAATGCTGACCTGGTATGGTATGATGATGTAATAAAGCGCGAATTGCGGGATGAAAACGATACCCTTCAGCAGCTGCCCAAAATTCAATACAACGCACTCAAGCAACCCCTGATAGGAGACATGCGCGGAAGCACGGTTTTAGGTTCTCTTGATTCTGAATATACATATTTCTACAGGGAAGAGGGCCTTACCGGCAGCCGCATAGATATCCATCCCCGTCTCTACCTGCCTCTTAGAATGGAGCCGTATTTCACATTTGAACCATCTGCAGGCTTCCGTCAGACAGCCTGGTACATAGACGGCGACAGGCGCTACTACGGCGAGGACAGACAAAGGTACAAGCATCGGGAATTATATGATCTCGGAGCTGAGCTCTCCACGGATCTCAACAGGGTGTTTGAGGTTGAAAGCGGCAGGGTGGAAAAAATCAATCACGTAATAATTCCAAAGCTGTCCTATGACTTTATCCCCGAAACCGACCAGTCGGAATATCCGTATTTTGATTCAACAGACAGAATAGAAGCACAAAACAGGATAACATTGTCGCTGACCAATCTTTTCACATCAAAAAGCGCCGTCCCGGGAGCTCCGGGAGATAAAACCGAATACAGATACAACCGGTTTTTGAGGTTTTTTGTAGAGCAGAGCTACGATTTCAGGCGAAGGCAGGACAACGAGGAACCCTGGCTTCCCCTTTACGCAGAGCTTGATCTCACCCCAGCAGAACTGATAACATTGCACGCAGATGCGCAATGGAGCCACGAAGAAGAGCAGCTGATTTCAGGCAATCTTTCCCTGCGGCTCCATGACCGGCGGGGAGATAAACTGGAGGTGGAATACCGCTATAGCCGCGATTATAACGAGAGCCTGTATTTGACAGCCGAAATCCCGGTAACAGACCGGGTGACTCTTTTCAGCAATTACGAACGAAACTTAAAAACCCACAAAGATATCGAAAAGGGGGTGGGAGCCCGCTACGAATCCCAGTGCTGGGCGGTGGAATTTGCCTGCGTAAACGAGGAAAAAGACACTGACTACATGGTAATGGTCGAGCTATACGGCTTGGGCCAACTGGGCGACAGACTTGAAAGATAAGGACTTTCAGGTTCTGTCCTGCTTTATAACCCCTTGACTTATTGAAAATTTATGTTTATTTAAAGGAATAATTGGCAACACGGAATCTTCAAACAGGAGGAAATATGAATAAACTCGAAATGATATCGGCTCTAAAAAAGGAATCAAACATTTCAAAATCAGAAGCCGCCAAAGTAGTGCAGATATTTTTCGACTCCATGGCAGACGCCCTGGTCAACGAGGAAAGGATAGAAATCCGCGGCCTGTGCAGCTTTTTTATTAAAAATTACAAGAGCTACACCGGCAGAAACCCCAAAACCGGGGAAAAAGTCCGGATCCAGCCCAAAAAACTGCCGTTTTTCAAATGCGGCAAGGAATTGCGGGAACGCGTCAATGCAAAGGCTTAAACGGCGTAATTCGTGACCGGTTTCAAGTCGCTAATCGGGCAGCAGCGTCCGGCCCGGATATTGTGCAATGCATTGATAAACGGCAGAATACCCCATGCCCTTCTTTTTACAGGCGAAGACGGGGTGGGTAAAAGAACCGCAGCGATTGAGCTTGCCGGGATCTGCAATTGTTCAGAGAGCAGCGTTACAAGGCCCGGTGCCGGCGAGCCTGAACAAAGCCCTGCAGCATGCGGAAAATGCCGCTCCTGCCGGAAAATCCGAAGCGGGACTCATCCGGAGGTCCATGTCATAAAACCCTCCGGTGCCAATATCCGCATTGATCAGGTCCGTTCGCTTTACCAGAGCATTGCCCTGAAACCCGACGAGGCGTCAAAACGGTTTGTTATAATTGCCGATGCGCACCTGATGAACCGGGAGGCGGGCAACGCCCTTTTAAAAGTCCTTGAAGAGCCGCCAGAGGCCACTTTCTTCATACTGACAGCCCCGGACACACAGGATCTGCTGCCCACGATTGTTTCAAGGTGCAGGCATATCAGGTTTAATCCGATTCCTCAAAAGGATCTGGAGAAATACCTGGCCGACCACTGCGCCCTGGAAACCGATCATGCCATGATTATCGCCTCTCTTGCCCGCGGAAGCCTGGCAAGGGCCATAGAGATGTCATCTGAAGACTGGATTTCCCGCCGCAATTTTATCATAAACAAGCTGGAGCAGCTCCCGCGGCAATCCGGAGCCTTCAGACATGCTTTTGCGGAATTGCTGGCTGCAGATCGTGATAAGATTGAAACCATATTTGAGATAATGAAAAACTGGTACCGGGATCTGGCGGTCTTTTTTCATTCGCCGGAAAAGGTCTACAACCGTGACCTGCATGAACAGATCCGGTCTGCCCTGCGGCAGACCTGCCTTTCCCGTATACTTGAAAAAGCTGACGCAGTCAGCCGTGCCGAAAAAGTGCTTGGAAGCAACGCCAACATACGGCTTGCCCTTGATGCCCTTGTGGACGAACTTGCAGAATAATTCGGAAATACGGTTTATATAATATGAGTACAGATGAATCTCAGGCCAGCCGGAAAAACAACACCGTCAAAATCGTGGGTATCCGCTTCAAACCGGCCGGAAAAATATATGATTTCAATTGCGGGGCTTATGTGCTGAAAATCGGCGACGAGGTTATCGTGGAGACTGAGCACGGACTCGGCTTTGGAGTAGTGGCCACGGAGCCCGAATGCGTGGATCCGGAAAGTGTAAAGCAGCCTCTTAAAAAAGTTTACCGTCCCGCAACCGGCGAGGATCGGGAGCAGCAGGCAAAAAACACCGAAATCGAGCAGCAGGCTTATGAATTCTGCCGCGAATGCATAGAATCGCTTGAGCTGGATATGCATCTTTTTTCAGTGGAGAGCAATTTTGACGGCAGCAAACTCACCTTTTTCTTTACCGCCGACGGAAGGGTTGATTTCCGTAAACTGGTAAAGATGCTTGTAAAAGAATTCCGTACAAAAATTGAAATGAGGCAGGTCGGCATCAGAAACCAGGCTAAAATGTGCGGAGGAGTGGGACGCTGCGGACGGATCCTGTGTTGTGCTGCATTTATGACAAAATTTGACCCGGTAACCATAAAAATGGCCAAAAAGCAGGGCCTGTCTCTT